>JAZRON010000125.1:0-13187 GCA_045648725.1 Faecalimonas sp. | reverse complement strand
AGATTGCCTGCTGTATATTTTACGTCCAATACAGCACCGATAACCTGAGTGATTTTTCCAATATTTTTTGTTGCCATTTTTTCACTCCTCTTAACCGATAGCATCCGCTCCGGCTATAATTTCTGTCAATTCTTGTGTAATAGCTCCCTGACGGGCTCTATTATATTTCAATTCCAAGTCACTTATGATTTCTTCTGCATTATTTGTCGCGGAATCCATCGCTTGCATACGTGCACCATTTTCACTTGCAACTGCTTCTACAAAAGCACCATATAAAATGCTGGTTACATACTTTGGAACGAGAAGGGAAATTGCTTCCTCTTCACTTGGTTCAAAATTCATGAGAGTCAGTTTATCTGCATCACTTTCAGTAGTATCTTCTTCCATCTGTGCTGCATCTACCGGTAATAGTTTTACCATCTTAGGAATATGAACCACCGTATTCTTAAACTCGGTGTATGCAACATAGATTTCTCCAATCTCACCATTCATATAATCTTGGAGTAGTCTGTTTCCAACTCTTTTCGCATCCTCAAATGTTGGTTCTTCAATCACATCAGAATAATTTTCTGCAATCTGATAGCCCTTTCTGGAAAGAATATCAGCACCCTTTTTACCTACGGTATAAAGACGTACTTTTTCTTTTTCATACCCACTTGAAAGAACCAGTTTTGCCACATTTGAATTATAACCGCCGGCAAGTCCACGGTCGGATGTAATCACTACAATTCCTACCTTGTCAGAACTTTGTCCGTTCAGATATGGATGGTCTATATTTCCTGCTTTTGCAAGCATGGAAGTCACAGTCCGATACATATACTGAAAATATGCCTTCGAGTTTTCTGCTCGTCCCTTTGCTTTTTGTAGTTTTACTGTAGCAACAAGTTTCATGGCCTTTGTAATCTGCTGCGTGCTCTGAATACTGACGCGGCGTCTTTTTATTTCTCTCATTGATGCCATGATAGTTCACCTCTAGAGTTCGTTTTTAAATACTTCTTTGTACTCTGTAATTGCTTTTACAAGTTTTTCTTCTGTCTCTTCTGATACTTGCTTTTCTGTCTTGATTGCTTCCGGAATCTCTGCATACTTTGTTGCAATAAATTCGAATAAACCTTTTTCAAAGCGAAGCACATCTTCCACTGCAATATCAAGAAGATATTTTCTTGTTGCTGCATAAATAATGATAACCTGATATTCAACCGGCATTGGTTTGTATTGAGGTTGTTTTAACATTTCCTTAATACGAACACCTTGTGCCAAACGTTCTGCTGTATCTGCATCCAATTCAGAACCAAACTGTGCAAATGATGCAAGCTCTGCATATTGTGCAAGTTCGATACGGATTGGTCCGGAAATCTTCTTCATCGCTTTAATCTGAGCAGAACCACCTACACGGGATACAGAAATACCAGGGTTTACAGCAGGTCTGAAACCGGCATTAAAAAGTTCTGTTTCCAAGTAAATCTGTCCATCTGTGATGGAGATTACGTTTGTAGGAATGTAGGCAGATACGTCGCCCGCCTGTGTTTCGATGATTGGAAGTGCAGTTAAGGAACCGCCGCCAAGTGCATCTGAAAGTCTTGCTGCTCTTTCCAACAATCTTGAGTGCAAATAGAATACGTCACCCGGATAAGCTTCACGTCCTGGTGGTCTTCTAAGAAGCAAGGAAAGTGTACGATAGGCTGTCGCATGTTTTGACAAGTCATCGTATACAACGAGAACGTCTTCGCCGTTTTCCATCCATTCCTCTCCAATTGCACATCCTGAATATGGAGCAATATATTGAAGTGGTGCAAGTTCACTTGCAGTAGAAGAAACTACTGTGGTGTAATCCATTGCGCCAAATTCTTCTAAAGTTTTTACAATATTTGCAACGGTAGATGCTTTCTGTCCGATTGCAACGTAAATACATTTTACCCCTTGCCCTTTTTGATTGATAATGGTATCAATTGCAATGGCTGTCTTACCGGTCTGTCTGTCTCCGATAATAAGCTCACGCTGTCCCCTTCCGATTGGAATCATGGAGTCGATGGCTTTGATACCTGTCTGCAGTGGAGTATCTACAGATTTACGAGAGATAACTCCGGATGCAACTCTTTCAATTTGTCTGTATTTTGTTGCCTCAATTGGTCCTTTGCCGTCAATCGGCTGTCCTAATGCATTTACAACACGTCCGAGCATACAGTCACCAACCGGCACCTCAACTACTCTTCCTGTTGTTTTTACAGTATCACCTTCGTTGATATTCTTCTGGTTTCCGAGAAGAACTGCACCAACGTTGTCCTCTTCCAAGTTGAGAACCATACCGTAAACTTCACCAGGGAACTCTAAAAGTTCTCCCTGCATTGCATTATCCAGACCGTGGATACGAGCGATACCATCGGCCACCTGAATAACTGTACCAACGTCAGATACTTCCAATTCTGACGCATATCTTTTAATCTGTTCTTTAATAACAGAACTAATTTCTTCTGGTCTTAAGTTCATGGAACGAATCCACCTTCTTTCTGAATTTTATATTTGTACATTTCGGAGTTCCCGTGTCAGCTCGCATAGTTTTGTCTTAATACTGCTGTCCACCACTCGGTCTCCGATACGGATTACCATGCCACCTATTAATGATTCATCTACAGAATAGTCCATCTCAAAGGATTCATATCTTGTAGTATCAAGTAATTTTTGTTCCACTTTGTCCTTCTGCTTATCACTCAGTGAAACTGCGGTTGTAACATGGGCTTTTCCGATTTTCTTTTCCTCTTTCACAAGGTCGATAAAGTAATCAAACACAGAGAGCATCTCTTCTGCACGTCCCTTAGTTACAAGAAGTGTCATAATCCCTACGATTTCTTTTGGAATTCTGTCCCCAAAGGTCTCCTCTACTATCTTCACTTTATCTTCTTTCATGATCTTTGGATGATTCATCAATTTGCCAAATTCTGTGTTTTCGTGCAAGATTTCCGCCACGACCTTCACTGCTTCAAAAAATTCATCCATACGGTTACTTTCCAAAGCCACTGCAAATAATGCATCCCCATATGTTTTTGAAACTAACTTAGCCATGTACCTTCACCCATTTCTTTCAATGTTTCGTCAATCAGACTTTCCTGTACATTTGTATCAATAGAAGCCGCTACAACTTTTTCTGCCATCATAGCTGCAATTGAAATCATCTCCTGCTTCATGTCGTCCAGTGCACGCTTCTTTTCTAATTCGATTTCTGCATTTGCACGAGCCATAATGCGGGCTGCCTCTTCTTTTGCATCAGCAACAATTTTCATTTCATTTTGTTTCGCTTTTTTACGAGCTTCACTTAAAATTGCCTCTGCCTCTTTCTCAACTTGTTTTAGTTTGAGATCATATTCTTCCTTATACGCAATAGCTTCTGCCTTTTCGCGTTTTGCCGTTTCCTGATCGTCCAGCACTCTCTGCCTACGTTTTTCCAGCATATCCCGAACCGGATTAAATAAGAGATATGAGAGCGCTGTAAAAAGCACCAGCATACTGAGCGCTAAAACGACTGCGTCAAAGAGAAATTGCGCATCCAGTGTAAATAAACGTTCCAACGTTCAGATCCCCTTCCTATAATTTTCCTAATAATGGATTTGCAAATAGTAAGATTAAGGCGATAACCAAACCATAAAGACCTGTTGTTTCTGCTACCGCTTGTCCAAGTAACATAGTAGACATGATGTCACCCTTTGCTCCCGGATTTCTACCAACTGCTGCACAACCTTGTCCTGCTGCGTTACCTTGTCCAATACCAGGCCCGATACCTGCGATCATCGCCAAACCAGCACCAATTGCTGAACACGCTAAAATTAAACCTTCGTTTGTAATATTACCCATAATGATTTTCCTCCTAAATGATAATTAATTATTTTCCGGTATTTTCTGTGAGATAAATACCATTGTTAACATACAAAATACATACGTCTGAATCGCACCTGAAAATATATCAAAGTATGCATGTAAAACCCCCGGCCAGAGAAATGCAACCTTTGAAAGCAATCCATAAATAAGTGCCATAATAACCGTTCCCGATACTACGTTACCAAACAAACGTAACGAAATAGAAAACGGAACTGCCAGTTCTCCAATTAAGTTAATTGGGAACAAAACCGGTATCGGCTGAAACAAATCTGTAAAAGCCCTGAATTTGTTCCATTTGATATTGTTATATTGAATGAGAACAAATGTAATGATACCTAGTGGAAAAGTGACTCCATAATCCGCAGTAGGTGGTCTGAGTCCTAACAAACCGGATATGTTACTGATTAATAAAAACAAAAACAATGACCCGATATAATTACGATATTTCACTGCCGTCTTACTGCCCATGGAACTTTTCACCATGCCGTCTAACATTTCTACAATCAACTCTGCCGCATTCTGCAATCCTCCGGGCTTTCCGTCAGTATCTTTCAGTTTCGACTTCACTATCGCAGCGAAGATAATCAATCCGACACAAACGAGCAATAAACTTACATGAGTTGTTGTCAGATACACTTCTTGCCCCAGTACTTTTAACTTGGTCAGACTGTGTATCATGAAATCAGCATCTGCAGCCAATATTCCTACCACTTGCTCAACCTCCTTTTTTTATATTATTTGTGATAACTGTTCAGAACCAACCTCGAAAACACGTTGTGTTTCCTCGGTGTGGCGTATCCGCCAAATAAAATTCAAAAAACATCCTTAAAAATGCAAGCATTTTACGTCTGTTTTTTAATTTTGCTTGGCTCTGAACAGTAACAGCTTATGCATATACGGCTGTAAATAAGCCGCAATCTTCAACGTAAGAGCTCCAAATAACATGGTTATTGGATTTCCAAGGTTGAAACAGATGACAACCCCCATAACAATCGCCACGACTGTCATACGCACCAGATAGGTAGAACGCATACGTTTTATACCGCCTTCTTCCCCTAAATCCAGCACATCTTCAATGGAGCGCTTCATGTGGATTGCCATAAAGCATGCAATGGCTGTTCCACTCCACAGTCCAATTGCATTATATAAATAATTTTTCAGAAGGATTGCTATCACAATCTGCAAAATCACACCCGAAAAAATTATTCCAATAAGTAATTCAAGTAATGTGTTCTCTTTTTTCATGACTCATCATCTTTCTCGGCTTCAATCGCATTACTAGCCTGTTTCACCAGCGCATAGACATTGCGAGCCCCTGCCAGCACACCTGTTATAATCAGGGGAATTGTCGTCGCCCATCCATACTTTTCATCCAATTTCATCCCAATAAATGTACACAAAAAGATGGGTACAATCATGCTGATTCCTAATTGTGAGATGAGTGCCAAAGTAGTATATACACTTTTGTTAATTTTCATAATCAGATCCCTAGCCCATCTTTAAACCTTCACCTACTGCCACTCTAAGCGGTGCAGATGTCCCTCTTTTGTCATATTCTCAAAATTATTTTGTCTTAAGGCTTCATAAAGTACAATTGCAACGGAATTCCCAAGATTCAAGGAACGAATATCCCCTACCATAGGAATTCGGATACTGTCGGCCTTATGATGCACCAATATTTCTTCCGGAATTCCTGCACTTTCTTTCCCAAACATGATATAGCAGTCTGGTTCATATGACACATCAGTGTAGACATTCGGTGCTTTTGTAGTCGCCATATAGATTTTCGCACCCGGATTTTTCGACATAAAATCATCAAAATCAATATAAGTCGTCACATCCAAGTCCTTCCAATAATCCATACCGGCACGTCTCAGAGACTTCTCATCCAGACGAAATCCCAATGGCTCAATCAAATGCAGTCTTGTATTTGTAGCCACACAGGTTCTTCCGATATTTCCTGTATTTGCCGGAATCTCCGGCTCAAATAATACAATATTTAACATATTGCACCTCGCAGACGTGTAATAAATTTCTCAAGACGACCAAGTGCCTCTTTCAAATCCTCAATAGAGTATGCATAAGAGATACGAAGGAATCCTTCTCCACAATCCCCAAATGCAGAACCCGGAACGATGGCTACCTTTTCTTCTTCCAAAAGTCGTGTTGCAAACTCTTCTGAAGTCATGCCAAACTCCTGAATATTTGGGAATATGTAAAATGCCCCAAATGGTTCGAAACAAGGCAATCCCATTCGTTTAAACTCGTGTACTAAAAAGCGTCTTCTCTGGTTATATGCCTCTCTCATCTCCTGCACTTCATCTTCACAGTTTCTAAGTGCTTCTACTGCAGCATACTGGCTGTTGGTAGGCGCACACATAATTGCATACTGATGAATTTTCACCATCTGGTCGATGATTACCTTTGGTCCGCATGCATACCCAAGTCTCCATCCCGTCATGGCAAAGCCTTTTGAGAAACCATTGATTAAAATAGTGCGTTCCTTCATACCATCAAAGCTAGCGATGGAAACATGCTCTGATTTGTAAGTCAATTCCGAATAGATCTCATCTGTGATTACAAACAAATCATATTTTTTTACAATCTCAACGATTGGCTCCAAATCCTCCTTTGTCATAATCGACCCTGTCGGATTGTTTGGAAATGGCATAATCAAAATCTTTGTTTTTGGTGTGATTGCCGCTTCCAACTCCTCTGCTGTTAATTTAAACTCATTCTTTTCCTGCAGTGGAATGGTAACAGGAACCCCGTCTGCCAACACGGTACATGGGAGATAGGACACATAACAAGGTTGAGGAATCAGTACTTCATCGCCTAGATCTAGCATTGCACGCAGGGCAATATCAATTCCTTCACTTCCTCCAACGGTCACAATTACCTCACTGTTGTAATCATATTTTACGTTGACTTTTCTATCTAAGTATTTGCAAATTTCTATTTTTAATTCTTTCAAGCCTGAATTTGAGGTGTAGAAAGTCTTTCCTCTTTCCAGAGTGTAAATTCCTTCTTCTCTGACCCGCCATGGTGTGTCAAAGTCCGGTTCCCCTACTCCGAGAGAAATGGCATCCGGCATCTCACTTACGATATCAAAAAATTTACGAATTCCGGATGGCGCAATATCTACAACCTTTTTTGCTAATGGATTTCTCATTATGGTGTCACTAACATCCTTTCCGCTTTTGATTTCTTAACTAAGATGGTTCCATGGTCTTTATATTTTTTCAAGATAAAATGGGTTGCTGTGCTGAGCACCGACTCAACCGGTGATAATTTGTCAGAAACAAACTGAGACACCTCTTTTAGCGTCTTACCTTCCAACGTTACAAGAAGGTCATATGCCCCTGAAATCAAATACACCGAAGTTACTTCCGGATAGTTGTAAATACGTTCTGCAATCTTGTCAAAACCTTGGTTTCTCTGTGGTGTTACACGCACTTCAATCAGGGCAGTCACAGTTTCTACTCCTGCCTTATCCCAATCAATCAAGGTGTGATATCCACAGATAATCTTTTCTTTTTCCATATCTGCAATCTCATTTGCGATGGCCACTTCATCTGTTCCAAGCATAATTGCCAATTCTCCCAAATCCACCTTGCAGTTCTTTTCAATATACTTTAAGATTTGTGTTCTCATAAATGCCTCCATTATTCTTAATTAAGGATTACTCCCCATCATATATTTTCAAAAGTTCATCTGCTGCGGGTCTATCCAAAAATCTTTTTTCCTCCCCACCCAGAATCACTCTTGCTTTATCCACTGTAGTTCTTCCCAAAACCGTTGCCTGAATACCTTCTTCAGCAAACTTGGAAACCAACTCTTCTCCACGATCAGTAGCGATTAAAACACTCCCTGCCGACGTTAGTTGATATGGATTCAAATGAAAATACTCACAGACTTCTACTGTCTCCTGTTTTATAGACATCTTCTTTAAATCCACTTCCATACCTACATCGGAGCTTTCTGCAAACTCCCAAAGAGCTGCCAAAATGCCTCCACTTGTAATCTGATGCATGGCTGATACTCCAAAATCTTTTGCCAGCAAAAGTTCCTTTTCTGAGAAAATCTCCGGTTCCAGCATCTGAATCTGATTCAAAAAAGTTGGTACAAATCGTTTAGAAAGTTCCTCATCTTTTTCTCGCATCACACGGAATGTGCCTTCCAGTCCAATCCATTTTAATAGTACAATGTCCTGGTCTGCTTTTCCCATGTTGCTTTGAAGAAGTTCTCCCCTTTTTAATACGCCCATACCGTTCATGTACACGATTGCTTTGTTGATTGCAGGGCTTACCTCTGCCTTGGCACATAGAATCTGAACAGCATGCGCACTACCGGCTCGTTCTATATGCTCCATCATGGTTTTTAATCTGGACTCATAGGCATATGGCGGAAGCATAATGTGTACACTGATTCCGACAACCTTTGCTCCTCTTGTGGCCAAGTCATTCACAACCTGTGCCAGCGCAAACACGCCCAAATCCTTCTCATTTCCATACAGAACCACACTGGTAGAGAGAACCTGTTCCTCTTCCTTCACTTCAATGCCGTAACACATCTCCTCCATAGAAGGCTTAAGAATGGTCTCTTCCCTTTGAAATTGTAATGTCTTTAAAATCGAACGTTTCAATACAGTCTGGGATACTTTGCCTATTTTCATCTTGTATTACATGCAGGTTCCCCTGCTTCTCCTGTCATTTCTAACATTTACTGAGCTGCTTCAGGTACGGCCTCCGGAGTCCCCACCGGTGCACTGGCCGCAGTAATCAATGCATTGGCCTGGGCAATCGCCGCATTAATGGTATCTTCATTCTGACTTGCAATGGCATTGTTTACAATTGCCGCTGCATCCGCATTATCAGAGGCAGTTCCCACATTGTATATTGCTTCTGATGCACGATATGTGCTGTTGTTTACCACCTTACGGCTAACCTCAACACCATTTTCATAAACGATTTTCCAGAGTTTCGCCTTCATCCCCGTATAACCAGAGGATGCCTTTTTGATAACCCCAAGTTCATCTCCCGATGCCACAAATTTCTTGCCCGCCGGTGTGGAACTCACTACTTCGTGCTCGAATTTCACCGTTCTTCCTTCCGGTCTGGTCTCTTTTCCATAAATATTAAATGTAATGTAGGCTCCTTTTACATAGCCTTCAATATATACCGGAGTGTCTAAATTATTCTTGAACTTCAAGTCCTTAAAATCACCGGCAATGGCGGCATCCATAGACGGCTCCACATAACTTACCAACATGGAATGGGCTGCCCGCTCTACAATCTCCAACTCTGCCAAAATAACCGCATTATATAAGGTACTAGAAACTTGGCAAATGCCTCCGCCCATACTTTGAACTACTTTTCCATTCTCATAGGAACCTGCTTCTGTAAAACCATTCTCCGTTGTGTATGGTTCCATGGCCGCATTAGCAGAATACTCTTCTCCCGGCATAAGCAATTTGCCGTTAATGTGAGCTGCGCCGGTCTTAATATTTTGAACTCTTCCGCCACCGGTGCCACAGTTAGTTGTAAATGTTCCCAGAACGTCTTTTATGGTCTCCAACTGTGCCCTTGTGACTTTCGGTTCATCCACCTTTGTCACTAGCTTAATGTTTCCTGTGTCATAGGCCCATTCTGTATTAAAATAGTTTTCAATTGTCTTCACAGATTCATCCACATCAACTGCCACCCCTTTTACTTCATCCGTAATGACAAATGCGTCATTCTGACGAGTAATCGTGGCATCTTTTGCTGCATTTTTCAATTCCGGAATCTTCTCGGCGATTACTTTTTCTACCAGTTCTGCATCTACTGAGAAAACAGCATCAAAAACCTTAGCCTCTTCCTTCAAATCTTTAACAATGGAATGTCTAGCCCAAACGCTTCCCTTTTTTCCATAGGAAACCGCTTTTTTTACTAATTTATCCACATCTTTCATCTGAAAACCAAGTTCACTTAAGAGCACTTCCGCCTTCTCACCCTCGGCTTCCAAATCAACTGTAATAGCTCCATATTCTTCCAGTTTCTTTTCGATGGCCTTCTTCGCCTGATCCGCCTTCATTCCGGACACATCAACCTGGTCAATGAACACGTTATTGCAAATCGTGTCTTTCTCCACCTTGTTCACTGCATGGCGCAGCGAGAAATAGATTCCCAAAAAAACAATTAGGATTGCTACCAATACCACGGCGCAAATCATCAATATTCTTTTTCTTTGTCTTGTAGCTCTTCTTGATCTACGTGTTTGTTTCATATAACAATCACCTCTTTATATTCGGCTTATAACAAATATGGAATAACGGATGTTGCAACCATTGCAACGATAATTACCAAGATTACAATTGCAGTGATTCTTTTCGTCTTTTTATTATTAAAATTCATGTATCTCACCTTACCTCTCAAATCGTTAACTTTTATCTTTTTATTTTACCTTTTTTACTCTGCTTTTGCAAGATTTCATAGTAGATTTCTGCCATTTGCTATACGGAAAATATTCCTGCCTGATGGGTCAGCGGATTCCTGTTTTCATAATCAAATAAAATGCGCACTTCCTTGGCTTCTCCCTGCCCTAAAACATCATAACGGAATTGTTCAATATGGGTCATCTTCCGCAGTTGCCGCTTATCATACTGTTCATACCCTTCCAAGTACCTGTGTTGCCCAACTTCCTCCTCGTAAAAAAGATTCAAAAACTCTTTGGACACAGAATACTCTCCGACAAACTCCGGACGATTCTTTACATTCTCACGCAAATATAAATCAAAGGTTAAAAGTTCCCGATAGAATTCCTCTTTCTTTGTATTGTAGCTTTTAATAAAGTCCAACAATATCTCATATCTGCTAATGCGAGAATGGCTCATGAGATGAAGTTCGTGATTCTCATAATATTTTCCGAGTTCCAGATATAACATAAATGGGGATTCAAATTCTTTCTCCAGATGACGGAGCGTGTATGAAAACTGGCCACTATTATAATAAACCTCCACCATTTCCTCAACCATCTTAAGCACCAATACATCTTCATAAGACAACCAGTTGGTGTACAATACTTCATAGGTTGGTTTACTCTTAAATACAAGACCGTAATCCTCTCTCTTTTCCTCCATATAGGACCCTTTCAGCACTTTAAGAAATCCTAACTGTAACTGCTCCGGATGCAAACCATAGACGTCGTCAAATGACTTTTGAAAACTCTTCAAATCCTCGTATGGAAGCCCTGCAATAAGGTCTAAATGTTGGTGCACATTTCCCCTTTTCTGAATCCGTTTGACAATTCTTGCAACCTCAGAAAATTTCATGGACCTTCTAATCTCACGAATGGTTTCCTCGTTTGTAGACTGCACCCCGATTTCCAACTGGATAAGTCCCGGTCGCATCTTTTCGATTAACTGAATTTCTTCTTCATTCAATAAGTCTGCCGCAACTTCAAAATGGAAATTGGTAATTCCCTTGTCATGCTCCATCAGATACTTCCAAATCTCCATGGCATGGTCATGCTTACAGTTGAAAGTCCGATCTACAAACTTCACTTGCGGCACTTCCTCATCGATAAAGAACTGCAATTCCTTTTTCACCAATTCCAAATCGCGAAAACGGAGACATTTATCTACAGAAGAGAGACAGTAACTGCAGGAAAACGGGCAACCGCGACTGCTTTCATAATAAATAATCTTATTTTTAAAGTCATCCATATCCTGATACACAAATGGAACGGTGCTTAGATCAATAGTTTTTCTCCATTCGTTTTGGTGAATGTTTCCTTCTTCATCCCGATAAGCAATACCGGCAATCCGAGAGAAGTTACTTTCTTCTGTATGATAATAATGAAGCAACTCCAAAAAAGTCTCTTCCCCTTCACCAAACATCACCCCTGTCACTTCAGGAAGCCGTGCCAGAACATCTTTTGCATCGTAAGACACCTCCGGACCGCCCACCCAAATCGGCAGGTTCGGAAATATCTTTTTCACTTCACGAATCAACTCTTCCACATAGGTAAGATTCCATATGTAACACGAGAAACATAAAATATCCGGTTTCTTTTTGTATAAGTCTATTAAGATATCATCCAATTGCTGATTGATTGTATATTCTGCAATCTCAATTTCATCCTTATATGGTGCGGCATATGCACGAAGACTGTACACTGCCAGATTGGAATGTATGTATTTTGCGTTGATTGCCGTTAAAACAACTTTCATATGCCATTTCACCTCATTTTCTTATGGTTTCCTGAATACCGTTTATATACAAAAAAGATGCTATTGTATCATCAGTTTTCACAACTAGTAATGCAATAACACCTTTTCTTTTTTACGTGCGTTGCATTTCGAACTTTCTTCATGGACGTTACCTCTGTAGTTAACTCAGCCCAGGCACCCTTGCGGCACCCGGAAGGTTCTACTTAGTGCTGCTTCGTTCCCGACCTGACACGGTTCATAGATTTCCGTCGCGCAAGACCCAAACATCTACGCCACTTACAAAGGGCAGCCTTACAGAGAAGAGCCCTCCATGCAACATCACCCCTACTATAGCGGATTGTAGGTACAAGGTACCGCTAACACCCCGGCTGCACGGTTATTTATTATACTATTCTTTTTACATAAATGTCAATGCTCTTGTCGCTTTTTCTCACGCAATTCCTTGAAAAAACTTGTCATCATATTACTACATTCTTCGCCAAGAACACCGATTTCCAATTCAACCTGATGATTAAATTCTTCCATTTGTAATAAATTCAAAATGGAACCTGCGCATCCCGCCTTTGGATTCATACACCCAATCACAACCTTTTTCATCCGAGATTGCACAATTGCCCCGGAACACATTTGGCATGGTTCCAGTGTGACATACATGGTGCAATCTTCAAGGCGCCAGTCATCCATTTTTTTACTTGCCTTTTTAATCGCCATTAACTCTGCATGGGCCAGCGTATTCTTATCAATGGTTCTTCGGTTATAGCCCCTTCCGATTATCTTCCCTTCATAGACAATCACACATCCAATGGGAACTTCACCGAGTGCGTACGCTTTCTTTGCCTGTCGAATGGCTTCCTTCATATATTTTTCGTCTTGCGTCATCATAGGTCAATTATAACTCAGGAAATGGGAATCTGTCGACACCAATATCCGAAATCTTCAAATGTATTCTTTTCATTTTCTTCTAATTTCAAATCCACATCGGTCAATCTGCGAAACTGTGGAAATCCAAAAGCTTTTGCAGCAACCTCTTCCTTCTCATGAAAAACTCCAGGCACGCCCAACCAAATCTTTCCCTCTTCTTCTATATATAACAGGTGATGGTAGT
>JAZRON010000124.1:0-2855 GCA_045648725.1 Faecalimonas sp. | reverse complement strand
CTGATTGAGCAATGGATGCTGCAAAGGAAAGGGACAACTTCTCTAAAAACGGACGAAATTCAATGGTTTCAGGATTCAGTCGCTCTGATTTAGCGAAGTTTGATAATTCGTCCAATAATTGATTTATGTATTCGATATCGTAAGTCAGACTAGACCAATGAGGAATGTCTTTGACTTCCGGATTCTTCATTTCAATCAGCTGAACTGTGCTATATAATGTTGTAAGAGGGTTACGGATTTCATGAGAAAACTTGCTGAGCAAGAACTCAATGTCTTTATCAAATGTCATTCTTATACCACCTTTCGAGAAAAGTGTAGCACTAGTGAAAGAGGGAATCAAGGTGTTTTTCAAACATCCTTAATCAATATAGTAAGAAAGAAGGAAAGAACAATGAGAGATGAGAACTGCATTTTTTGCAAAATAGCAGCAGGAGAGATTCCGTCTGCTACCATTTATGAGGACGAGGATTTTAAGGTGATTCTGGACATTGAACCGGCATCCAAAGGACATGCATTAATTATTCCGAAGGAACATTATGCAAATCTTTATGAGTTAGAGGATGAGTTGGCGGCAAAAGCCTTTGTGCTTGCCAAAAAGATGATTACCAAGCTTACAAATATTCTCGGATGCGACGGATACAATGTATTGCAGAACAATGGACCGGCTGCAGGCCAGACGGTATTTCATTTCCATATGCATCTGGTGCCAAGATACAAGGATGACACAGTGCAGATTGGCTGGAAACTGGGCAAATTAACAGACGAAGTGAAAGAAGAAATATTATCAAGAATATAGAGGATATTTATTGTGAAATACGGATCAACGAAAGAAGAAATGTTTGACAGTATCTATCGTTCCTATGAATTGGATGTTTATCATGCGGCGTTATACATTGCGAAAGATGAAAATCTTGCAGAAGAGGTAACGCAACAGGCTTTTGTGAATTATTATGAGCGTTTTGATAAGGTGAATCCGGAATTTGCCAAGACCTATCTCATTCGCAGTGTTCAAAATTTGCTTAACAACTATTTCCGTGATAGCAAATGGGAAGTGCAGAGCGAAGAAGAGGAAGATAAACCTATCATAGAACCTGCAACGGAAAGTTTGGAAGAGGTATTCTTTGAAAATAGAAGAAGAGGTTTGGAAAGACAGTTGGGCAGAACGATTTTCTTGGATGTGAAAGAGAAAAATGAGAACTGGTCAGAGATATTGCATATGCGATATTATATGGACAAAAGTTATGATGAAATCGCAGAAGAATTAGGAATCACAAAAGAAGTGTTATATAGTAGGTTACATAGGGCTAGAAATTGGATACATGAAGAATACGAAACAAAATTTGAAGATATACAGGCATGACCTGGTAGAGAATAGAGAGGGCTTGTGAAATTATCACGAGGCGCGACTAGGATGTAATAGCTACATCTTACGCGCCCCGACGGTTTTAAACATATTCCTTATGATTTAACCGCGTCTTCAATCAGGCCAATAATGGTTTGGACGGAGTCTTGTTGAGAGGATTGCTTCATAGCGGATATGTAAGAATCTCTCTGGTCATAAAGTGTACGAATTGCCTCTAAGAGAGTACGGGATGTTAATTCTTCCTCCTCTAAGACGGCACTAAAACCTTGTCGCTCAAAAGAGCGGGCATTTAAAATCTGGTCACCTCGACTTGCATTTGCAGACAGTGGAATGAGCAGATTCGGCATACGAAGTGCAAGCAATTCACAGATTGCATTTGCACCGGCCCTTGAAATGACAATGTCAGTCAGGGCAAATAGGTCTTTTAACTCATGTTTAATATATTCGAATTGTGCATAGCCTTCCAAGTCTTTTAAGGAAGCATCCATTTTGTCTTTGCCACACAGATGGATGACCTGGAACTCTTTTAAAAGTTCCGGAAGAATGGCGCGCACAGCATTATTAATGGCAACGGAGCCTAGGCTTCCACCGATAATTAGAATAACAGGTTTGTCAGAAGTGAAGCCGCAGAATTTGCGTGCGGTTTCCCGACTGCCAGACAATAATTCTTGCCGGATTGGGGACCCGGTAAGAACAGCCTTTTCCTTAGGCAAATACGAAAGTGTCTCAGGAAAATTGCAGCATACTTTTGTGGCTGCCGGAATGGAAAGTTTATTTGCTAATCCGGGAGTCATATCAGATTCGTGGATAATTGTCGGTACATGACATCTCTTTCCTGCCAGTACAACTGGTACGGATACAAATCCCCCTTTAGAAAAAATTACATCAGGTTTTAACGATTTTATAAGTTTGTTGGCTTCAGCAAACCCCTTTATTACGCGGAATGGGTCGGTAAAGTTCTGAACGCTGAAATAGCGTCGCAACTTCCCGGAAGAAATACCGTGATAAGGGATATGGAATTGTTCAATCAGTTCTTTCTCAATGCCTGTATAAGAACCAATATAGTGGATGTCATATCCAAGTTCTTTTAGGCGAGGCAAAAGAGCAATATTTGGTGTGACGTGCCCTGCGGTGCCACCACCGGTTAAAATAATACGTTTCATACTGTTCCTCCGAAAAATTGTAGGATTCTTTTTCATTATATTAAACAGTATTCCACAAAAGGTCAAGAGGAATGAAAATGTATAAAAATAAAAAGGAGACGGCTATGGATAATCAAAAAAGTAATTTAACAGAAGAGGAATTGAGATTAATAGAAGAGACGGAACGCTTTATGGAAGAGGTGAACCGCGATCCGGATGTGGCGAATGCTCCGGTTCCGTCAAGCCTGCGAGAAAAAGTGTTTAAGGAGATTCGTGCCCGTGAGGCAGAACGTGCCATCCGCGCCATAGATGCAGAACTTGCCAAAGCAGGAGTGCCTCTTGAAGAAGAC
>JAZRON010000123.1:0-1867 GCA_045648725.1 Faecalimonas sp. | reverse complement strand
TGGCTGTCTGCGTTTTTTTGTTTTGTCTGAATATGCATCATGCTGTTGCCTTGGAACAGGAGATACGATGTGGAATAGAAGAACATGTACATACAGATAGCTGTTATGAAGGGGATTTTCTTGTGTGTGAAAAACCGGCACACGTTCATGATGGAAACTGTTATATTGTCCTTTTAAAGGAAAATGATATTAACAGAATTCTATCCTTGCTTGGAGATGATGACAATCAATCTCTGGAATCTGTGATTCACGATACTATGGCATCGGCGCTGAATTTTAATACAAATATGAATCGTGTTGATATGTCAGAAAATGATGAGTTAAATCTAGATCAAGACACTGTGGCTCAGCTAAACAACACAATTTCCGATGAAGAGGAATTGCCAAATTTAGTGTTAAATGAAAATATCAACAATGTTCAGACACTTGCATTAGCCAATGAGGGGCAATCCGAACAACAATCGGAGCAGATAACGCCTCGAGCTATTGGAGACACTCCGGCAACAGCAGATAACAATGTTAATTTTTACATTTATCTTGATGGTAAGTGGACATGCATTGGAACACTACCATTTACCAGAACAGCAAATGGAAGTAGATATAATTACACCATTCCGACAGAAGATGTTCTGGAACTCGTTAATGGGACTCTTGGTACAGATTATGGATATAATTCTTTTGATATCTCGGTTGCTACCTCGCAAAATGGAAGCTACTCAACAAGCAATATTGGTATAAATTCAGTTACAACTATTGTTGCATACAATCAGAGGAATAATGCCTCAAAAGCGGCGAGATATGTACATATTATTCCGAATAATGCATCTGCAAGCAGTACTGCATTTTCGTTTTATACCGTCGACTATGAATATCCCGATGGTAGAAAGGTATCAAATGTTGTTCGTTCAGGCACAACAATTATTCTACCTGGGGGCAATTATGAATGGAAGAATGGGAATCGTACTTATGCTGCCGGTGAGGCGGTAACAATTACAGGTAAGACGACCTTTACCGGAGCGACAATTGGTCCGATTACCTATATCAGTATTAACTATAATGTGAATTTTCCAACGGTCAGTGGTGTTACTGTTGGAACTAAGCCAACCGTAGCAGGGGTTTCCACAACAACTGTAACAGACGGTTTTTCGGAAGGGTCTTCCGCAATTATACGAAATGTTTCAAAGCAAAGTGTGGAAGGAAAAGTGAATAACAATACCACGGGACTTTCCCGTGTCATACAGTTTAAAGGGTGGAAAGTCGGAAATACGGATACGATTATTCGTCCAAACACAACCTTGGTCTGGGATGAACTTTTGCAGTATGCATCTGGTGCGAGCATTCAGTTGACGGCAGTTTGGGATTATGCTGCGGTACAAACAGCCACATTCTTTATTCGATTTGACTCGGTGGCAGTAGATACTGACGGAAATATTACTGGTCAGGACCAAAACAAATATACAAATGAGTTGTTTTCAGCATATGTAGGGGGAATTGATGCCAGTCTCAGCGCATCAACACTTCATAACCGTTACCACATTGCCGATACGACTTCTGACAATTCCTATGGTGCCGATCAGGCAATTCGTGCCTTGTATGGTGAAAAGACAGAAGGTGTATGGCTAAGTGCATTCCCATCGGATGATTATATTTTTGAGAGCCTTGTCCAATATGCGAAGACCGGATATTTGTCAGTAGACGGAGTGGCAGTAAAAGCCGAAGATCTTAATGATAGGGCCTATGCTATTCGGTGGTACGTGTTTAAGGCACAAGATGATGCTTGGCATATAGATGGAAAATTGGTTCGAAAAGAAGGTCTTATCCATGTGTATAAAACTTTTGCCGGCAACAAGGAATTGATAACAGAAGC
>JAZRON010000122.1:0-4456 GCA_045648725.1 Faecalimonas sp. | reverse complement strand
ATGCAGAGTGGTTGGGTTACTCTGCGTGAAGTTGCTGCATTTGGAAAACAGCTTGAAAAAGGTATTGGACAATAATGGAGGAAAATGGAATGTATAAAAGTGAAGCACAAAGAGTGTATAAACCAAGAATTGGAATATACTCAGCAGGATTAAAAACATATTGGGGGCAATTTGAAGGCCTTCGGGAAAGATTAATTGAATACGGAAGTTTTATTGAAAAGAGAATTGCAGAATATGCGGAAGTGTATAACTATGGATTAGTTGACAACGCAACAGATGCAAGAACAGCAGGGGAATGGTTTAATAAACAAAACGTAGATTTAGTTTTCTGTCATTGTGCAACCTATGTAACCAGTGACTCTGTGCTGCCGGTGCATCAAATTTGCCAAGCACCAATGGTAATATTGAATCTTCAGCCAACTGCAAGAATTGATTATGACAGAACCAATACAGGTGAGTGGCTGGCTCATTGTGCGGCTTGTGCCATTCCGGAAATTTCAAATGCATTGCATCGTGCAAACATTGAGTTCCATATTGTGAATGGTTTGTTAGGGCTTGATTATACGCCTGAAATTTCTATGGCAGATGAAAATACAGCTCATAGACCAGAGGCAATTCGTGCATGGAAAGAAATCAATGAATGGATTAAGGCTGCAGGCGTAGTTCGCACTTTGAAACATAGCCGCTTCGGTTTCTTGGGAAATACCTATAGTGGAATGTTGGATATGTACAGCGATTTCACTATGGTACAGGCTCAGACCGGATTACATATTGAGGTTCTGGAAATGTGCGATTTAAATGAACAGCTTGAGAAAGTTACAGACGAAGAAATTCAGGCTAAGAGAAAAGAAATCGAAGATGCCTTTATCATTAGTGGGGATTCTCCATCAGATAGCAGAGTGAAAAAACCTACAGAAGAACAGATGACATGGTCATCTAAGGTTGCGGCTGGATTAGAGCGATTTGCAGATACAAATCGCTTGGATTCCATTACTTATTACTATCATAGTGTGGACGGAAATCCTTATGAAGATTTACAAGGTGGTACAATTGTGGGTTATTCTCTGCTGACAGCAAAAGGAATTCCATGTGCAGGAGAGGGCGATCTGAAGACGGCCCTGGCAATGAAGATTTGCGATATTCTTGGTACTGGTGGAAGTTTTAGTGAAATCGTAGTAACAGATTATGAGGATGGAACCATTCTGATTGGACATGATGGACCGTTCCATTTTGAGATTGCGGATTCACGTCCGATTCTCAGAGGTATGGGAATCTATCATGGAAAGAAAGGTACCGGAATTTCTGTAGAAGCAAAAGTGAAAACCGGACCGATTACCACTTTAAATGTGACTCAGACTAATGAAGGTAAATTGAAGTTAATAGTAAGTGAAGCAGAGGCAACAAATGGTAAGATTATGACCATTGGTAATACGCAAACACCGGTGAAATTCAAATACGATCCGGATACCTATATGGACAAATGGTTTGCAGAAGCACCGACACATCATTGTGCACTTTCCATGGGTCACAATGCATCCTTGTTCCAAAAAGTAGGTGTGTTAATGAATATTGAAACTGTAGTGCTTTAAAAGAGGACTTGTTATGAATCAGAAATTGCAAGAATGTTTGGAAGGGAACTTTCAAAAGAATATATTACCATTTTTTTGGCAACACGGAGATTCTCTTGACAAAGTTGCAGCTATGATTGATGTGATTCAAGCATCCAATGTAGATGCGTTTTGTGTGGAGAGCCGTATTCATGAGGATTTTTGTCGTGAAAAATGGTGGGATGATTTTGGGTTCATTTTACAGGAAGCAGAAAAAAGGAATATGAAGGTATGGCTGCTGGATGACAGAAGGTTTCCATCGGGATTTGCGAATGATTATTTGAAAGAGAATCCAGAGCATATCCGAAAAATGGTTAGGGAACGATATGTGGATGTGGTTGGACCACAAAGACAAATTTCTTTATCAACCAACCATTTTTGGGGAAATGAGACACTGCTTTATGTATTGGCTTATCAGAGGGATGCTGATGGAACTATTATAAGGGATAGTTGCATTGATTTAACGGAACGAATACATGACGGATTGATTTTGTGGGATGTTCCGGAGGGATTTTGGCGTATACATTATCTAATACAGACAACAGAGCAATTAGAGTTTTGGAAATACTATGTGGATATGTTGTCGCCGGAATCCTGCCGTGCAATGATTGAGGCGATTTACGAACCTCATTATGAGCATTTTGCTAAGTATTTTGGAAATACATTTATGGGATTTTTCTCGGATGAGCCATGCTTCTGTAATGAGATAGGAACTTATCGTTCTAAACTGGGTAAATTAGATGTACCATTGCCTTGGAATCAGGAACTGATTCGCATGATTGCTGAAAAATATGCGATTTCCGAATGGGAGGTAGTATCCTGTTTGCCGGGATTATGGTATGACATGGATTCCGGTGTGGATTTGATTCGTTATGGGTATATGGATGCGGTTTCGGAACGATTTGGCAACAACTTTTCAAAACAAATTGGGGATTGGTGTCGAGCACACGGAGTAGAATATATTGGTCATGTAATCGAAGATATGAATGCGCACATGCGCTTGGGGTATGGGTGCGGTCATTATTTTCGGGCCATGGAAGGACAAGATATGGCAGGACTTGATGTGGTCTTGCATCAGATTGTTCCGGGCTTTACAGACATGACTCATCATGCAAGGATTTCCGATCATGGAGTTGCTGACCCGGAATTTTATGACTACACTTTAGCCAAGTTAGGAGCCTCAGCAGCCCATATTGATCCAAAGAAGAAGAATCGCTGTATGTGTGAAATATTCGGTGCGTATGGATGGGCAGAAGGATTGCCGATGATGAAATATTTGGCTGATTATTTCTTGGTAAACGGAGTGAATTATTTTGTTCCTCATGCCTTTACAAATCGCCATCCAAATCATGACTGTCCACCACACTTTTGGGCAGATGGTAAAAATCCGCAGTTTGAATATATGGGAGAATTGATGAATTATATGAATAGATGCTCCCATCTCTTGTCTGACAGCGTTCATTGTGCGGATGTAGCTGTGTTTTACAATGCAGAAGGAGAGTGGTGCGCAGGAGAGAATATGTTGTTCCAACGTATCACCAAACTTCTTACGAGAAATCAAATTGATTTTGATATTGTGCCGTATGATTGCTTGGCGCAAGATGCCTATGTGAAGGACAACCGACTTTGTGTTAATGAGGAAACATATGGGGCTTTGCTCATTTCCTACAGTGAGAAGATGCCATTTGAACTTATGCGCACCTTCTGCAAGATGGCAGGGGAAGGATTGCCTGTGATATTTGCAGATGGGTTACCAAAGTCTCATGTTGGCGGAACTGTAGAAACAGAGGCGACAAAGAAGTTGCTTTCGGTATCTCTCTCTGAGATTCCGAACTATTTGGAGCAAATTGGTTTTAAGAGATTCCATGTGGAAGACCATTGTCCAAGTTTACGTTTCTATCATGTGAAACGAGATTATGTTGATACAGTCATGTTTTTTAACGACAGTATTTTTAATGATTTGGATATTGATATAAAAATTCCGCTAACAGGTAAACTTACGTGGTATGATCCATGGACCGGAGAAGTATGGAAAGAAGAGACGGAAGATGGTAATATAAGATTAAGTATTGCAAGATATAGTACGCTGTTTGTTATGAGTGGGGATGATGAGTCGGAGATACATGAAACGGGTAGATGCAATCTCGTCGAATCAGCTACAACATATAAGCCGAATTTGTTATATGATATTTATGTTAAGGAACCGGAACTGGAAGAGCAGCTTTATGCTAAAGAGACCAAGTTGTTCAATCTGTCTGCTCCAGGACATCTGCCAAACTTTTGCGGTAACATTCGTTACGTAACTCGTTTCCATATGGACGACAAGAGTGCATATGTTGGAGTTGATTTGGGAGAAGTAGGAGAAACGGCAGAGGTTATTGTAAATGGACAGCACTGTGGTCTTCGGATTCAACCTCCTTATCGCTTTAACATTGAAGGAGCATTGCAAGAAGGGGAAAATGTTATGGAGATTACTGTGGCAAATAGCTATGCTTATCGGGAAAGAGATGGCTTTTCTCCAATGATAGCAATTTCACCATCGGGAGTGC
Source organism: Faecalimonas sp. (assembly GCA_045648725.1). GTDB lineage: Bacteria > Bacillota > Clostridia > Lachnospirales > Lachnospiraceae > Faecalimonas. Next base: position 300 of record JAZRON010000122.1, on the reverse strand, counting down.
TTGGTGATGTGGTTTTTTGGAAATAGAATGACATAGAGGGAGATAGAAGGCGTGAGAATAGTAGATTTTTCAAATGCACAATGGATATGGACAAGCGATAATAAAAGTGCGGATCAAAAGATTGTAATCCGTAAGAAGTTTTATGTGGAATCAGTTCCGCAATGTGCAGAAGCATATATTGCATGTGACACGAAATTTTGGCTTTGGATAAACTCGGAACTTGTTGTTTATGAAGGTGGAGTTTTCAGAGAAAGCAAAAATGGATGTGGTTATGCCGAAAAAGTAGATTTGGCTAAGTTT
>JAZRON010000121.1:0-3385 GCA_045648725.1 Faecalimonas sp. | reverse complement strand
AAAAAATAATTTTCCAACTGGGAAATAAAAATTTTCCAACTGGGCACTTTCGACTTTCCAGCTGGATTTATACGAAAATGCGGTTTTGTAAAGAATTTTCAATAGCACGCGATGAGCGGTGAGTGTTGAAGAGGTAGGGACGTCTGCGTGCAGCGTCCGAAGCGAACACAAAAGTTATAATCTCACGCGAATCCCACGAATCTCGCAAAATATTTCTCTAAGCCTTTGGCGGGATTGGCGCGATTTGCGTGAGTAAAAAACTTCGGACGCTGCACGCAACGTCCCTACCCCCCACTACTCATCACTCATTTCTCATCACTCACTACTCAAAATGTTCTTCTGTTCTTTTGTCTAATCTCGCAACTCATCGCTCATCGCTCACAACTCGCCACTGAAAATTGCATCTACAGTTTACAAAACCACGAATTTTCCATCAGATCATCAAAAAGTTGCCTTATCATTAGGCTGTCCCGAAAGAAATCATTATTTTTGCATCTACAAACCATAATAAAGCACAAAAACATGAAAAAGACGTTTATACCAATTATTGCACTGCTGACGATGGCAGTGGCATCGTGTACAGAAAACATTGTACCTACAGAGGTTGTAAAACCTGAAGTGAAACTCGAAAACAGAGATTTGGAAGAAATCATCCAAATTGCCCAAAATGCGCCCTCTCTTTTTGAAGGTGAGGATGGGACAAGAGGTACAACAAATGCGACAAAGGAAATTGAACTTTCAAGTATTACAAGCATTACCGACAAAGGTATGACACGTACTTCTGGAGCGATAGATACGCTTTTGTATGTAATGAACTATGCTGATAATGAGGGCTATGTCATTGTATCTTCCAAGCAAGGAACTCCTGGTATTATTGCATATATAGATGAGGGGCAATATAACATAGAAGACATAAATAATAAAAACACCGACATCGGTTATGTTAGTGATTTGGCAAAATCATACATCAATAACTCAGAGAGAGTTCTTGAGCCTATTCCAGGATTACTCTCGGACACAGTAACATTCAGAATCAGTCCTCTTATGCAAACGAAATGGGGACAACGCGACCCTGAAGGGGGATACTGTCCTAATGGCATCAGTGGATGTACCAACACAGCGATGGCTCAAATCTTTGCCTATTATGGATACCCTGACACCATACAACTTACTTATGAAAATGCAGATAGAGACCTTCAAGTTTTGGATTGGGAGGACATTAAAAGGCACTCCGTTCGTCACACAACAACAAATTCTAATGGAATTATCCGTTGTTTATCCAGTACTGAAAGCCACAATGCGATTGGACGCCTATGCAGACAATTGGGTATGCTAAATCAAAGTAGTTACAAAGAATCGTCAACAGGCACATATAGACACATGATTAAAACTACAGCAGAACTTCTTGGGTATACATGTTCTACCCTGAACTCCTATAACGACACATGTACCATCAAACCCCTTCAACGTTTCCACCCTCTAATTGTTGGCGGTAATTTAGACACAGGAGATGGACACATTTGGATTGTAGACGGCTACATGGACATGAGAGTCACCACAACAGATTATCTTGTTGACCAAGTTACTATAACGACACATGAAAGATTCGTTTACAACCATGTTAATTGGGGATGGGATGGAAAAGACAATGGCTACATATTAAGTGGCATATTTGACAACTCCAGGATGTACTCAAAAGATCCAAGCATCCATGGAAACGGCAACAATAGTTACAACTTTAAAAACAACCTCCAATACATTGAAATATATAGACTCAAATCCGGTGATCCTATAATTCCATAATTTATATAAATGTATGAAAAAAAATATATTCCTTGCTTCATTGGTTTTCATTATACTTTGCAGCGCATGTAATACAGAAGAGTCAATAAACCCCAATGTAAATAACGGGAAGCCGGCAGAAACACCAGATACCGTGCGGATAGAAGACGTAAAAGAGGAAGACATCTTCAATGCTGAATTTACAATGAGGGAAGACATTGATTTGGGTGAACAGCAGCAGAAAATCAGCCAGAAAATCAATGAGTTTTCATGGGATACCTTCTCTAAAATCTTCAGCGACAAAGAAGGTGTAAGCCTATTAGTGTCTCCCTTGAGCCTCAACCAGAACATCATGATGCTGAGCAACGGACTAAAGGGCGAGACAAGAGAAGAAATCCTAAAAGCATTCGGCATCTCCGATTTCAGCCTGGAAGAAATCAACTCCTATATTCTACAACTCAATGAAGGGCTGAATGGTGCAGACTCCCGGACTAAATACCAGACAAACAATGCCATTTGGCATGCCAATTCCATGACCATACAACAAGAGTTCAAGAAAAACATATGTGGAGTTTATAATACAGAAATATTCCCAGCCATGATGAACACTCAGACACTGGACTCCATCAACGCATGGGCAAATAAGAAGACGTTTGGTCGCATAAAGAATATGGTTGACTATCTAAATCCAGCAACAAAAGCTGTTATGATGAATACCGTATATTTCAGAGGACTATGGTCGGAGGAACTGACGGACAAAGACATCAATGGCGGTGAATTCACCAACGAAAACGGAGAAATGGAACTAGTCAGAATGGTATCATACCCTAAAGTAGCCTTGTATGCGGAAGGAGAAACATACCAAACCACCATGCGTAATTTCGGTAACCAAGCCTTTGCCATGGATTTCATTCTTCCTAAAGAAGGCGTAAATGCCTTTGATGCCTTGACTGAATTCATGACGACAACGGGATACGGGACAATACAAAAACAAGTTAACTTGAAATTTCCAATTTTTGAATCTGCAACGGAAATGAATCTAAACGAGTTGCTTGTTCGCTTGGGAATCAACAGAATTTTTGGAAATGAATCCCCTGATGAAATATGTTTGTTCGACAGTCCAATATTCGTTTCTTCCGTCATCCAGAAAACAAGCATCACTGTGGATGAAAAAGGGACTGAGGCTGCTGCCGGCACTTACGAAATTATTGATGGAAGTAATAACGACGGACAACAGAATCCGGAAATTGTGGAAATGGTATTGAACCGTCCCTTCTTCTACACCATCCGAGAGACAAGTACCAACACTCCCCTGTTCATCGGCTATCAGGGAAGCGTGAAGTAAAAGCTATTACATAACGACATCTGGATGGTGCACTACCTTTATATAGGTTTGTGCGCCATTCTTGTAAAGTAAGCGAAAAAACGAAATGCGGTGCGATGACAAAGACAATGCGGTGCATGAGCGGATGCAATGCGGTGACTTTATCGGGCCACCGCATTGGCTTTTCAGAGCAGATATACTGCATGGGCCGATGCAGATATACTGCAACGGCTGTAGAAGATATCTTAAACGGGCAACGCAGTACTACTGCCAATCCCG
>JAZRON010000120.1:0-2183 GCA_045648725.1 Faecalimonas sp. | reverse complement strand
GGCTCATCAAATACTGTAATAAGAGTCTCCGGTTTTTCAAGGCTTGTCTCTCTAGAATCCACTGGATTGATACAGTGTGCCTTGATTGCCTCGAATTCTTCGTCTGTAATATTTCCTTCAATAACATATGTAGTAGCAGATTTGATAACAGGAAGTTCATCTTCTTTGATAAACTGTACACACTGTACTGCTGAGTCTGCTCTCTGATCAAATTGGCCCGGAAGGTACTCTACAGAGAATACTCTGTCGTTTGCACCCATCGGAAAACTTTCTTTATATAAAATATCTACCGGTGGTTCTGAAAAAATACCATTACATGCTGTCTCGAATGTTGCATCTGTAATATTCTCCACATCATAACGAATGAGTACTCGAACATTTTCAACAGTCTTAATTCCCAAATAGCTCTTTACTTCATGTTTTAAAGATTTTGCCGCAACAGCATATTCCGGTCTTTTTTCCACGTATACACGTCTTACACTATTCATATTAGCCTCCATCTGAAATATATTTTTTCTCGCTTTTTCTATATTACCACATTTTTCTACATAAGTGAAGTTTTTCTTGTTTTTCTGTTTACATAATGTGACAACGCTTATGAATAACAAAATAGTAAGTGCAATTATGAAAATCACACCTATCCGAATCACCATATCAAAGAAAAATCCCTCCGGCAGCATTCGAATAAGCAGATCTGTGTCCGGATTCAAGAGCCACAAGTCATTATCAAAGAAAAGATGGTGAAACATGACGAAATACTTGTTAAAATCTGTGGCAATTAAACCTCCGAGAACTCCCACTGTTACCATGAAACTTCCCACACCTATGAGGAATGATTTTGGCAATATTTTCTTCCAAGCCACTTTTGTAAAAATCAGAATAATTAACGCCGCAACAAATACAGCCGCCGCACCTAACCGCAAATCCATTCCACCCAAAAACAGATTCTGCACATCTACCATGTGAGCCTTTTCTCTATCATTAAAAAACTCTCTTTCCTCGCCATCCACAATAGTATCCACCACAAGGTCCTCTCGATTACCCCGGAGATATGCCATCATTTCCTCTGTGACATACATGGCATCTTCTATTTCCATCTCTAAATCGTCTAATACTTCGTATTTTAGATATTCTTTTTCATACCAACCGTAATCACTGTAAGCGGCAATTTCAAAACTAGTAATCAACAATATCAAAATCAGAGCAATACTTGCTACAATTCCAAGCGCATAATGAAATATTTTCGGTCTCATTTCTTCCCCTTTTTCATCCTTTTTGTTGCAATACAATTCTTTCTTATAACAACCTATCTCACATTTGGAAATTAGTCAAGCATTCGCAACATAAAAAGAGTGGGAATTCCAACTGAATTTTCCACTCTTCTTACACCACTCTATATTATCTATAAATTTTCTTTCTCTGCTGCTTGGCCGCAATCCGCACATAAAGTTTCGTTGGAATAAACCTACTTAGCACTACCAACGCTTTCATCTTAACTGCAGGAACAATGGTGACTTTCTTTCGAAACATCTGTGTGACCCCATAATTGGCACAATCATATGCAGAAATTCCTCTCAGCGCAAATTCTACATTTGCCACTTTGTTAAACTCTGTGTCCACTGGCCCCGGACATAAGCATCCTATATAAACACGGCTCTTCATGCGACGGAGTTCCTCTGCCACTCCTCTTGTAAAGCTTGTCACATAGGCTTTCGTGGCATAATAAGCGGACATATATGGTCCTGCCGAAAGTAAACCTGCCGACGAAGCAACGTTCAAAACATACCCTTTGTCTTTTTCTACCATTCGTTCTAACACAAGCTTGGTAAGTAAATGCATGGCCTTAACATTTAAATCAATCATATCAAGTTCTATCTGTGTCTCGATATTCAATATTTCTCCACAATATCCGAATCCTGCGTTGTTGATAAAAACTTCTATCTCCTTAGAATCTAGTTCGCGCATTACTCGTTTGCATTCTTCCATGTCCGATAAATCTGCTGCTATCACAATACACTCTGTTTCTAGCGATTGTGCTAATTGCTCCAGTCGCTCTCTTCTTCTTGCCACAAGTACCAATGGGTATCCTTCTTTTGCAAGACGTTTTGCGAACTCTGTACCGATTCCTGAGCTGGCACCGGTAATGACTGCATATCCCTTCTTCATGGATGTTCCTCCTATGC
>JAZRON010000119.1:0-5031 GCA_045648725.1 Faecalimonas sp. | reverse complement strand
GTTACTGTACCAGCTTTTGGGTTTGGCATTAAGCCTTTTGGTCCAAGTACACGACCAAGACGACCAACAACACCCATCATATCCGGTGTAGCAACTACTACATCAAATTCAAACCATCCTTCGTTTTGAATCTTTGGAATTAACTCTTCTGCTCCTACGTAATCTGCTCCTGCTGCTACAGCTTCATCAGCTTTTGCACCTTTTGCAAATTCTAAGATACGAACTGTTTTACCTGTTCCGTGTGGTAATACAACTGCACCACGGATTTGTTGATCTGCATGACGTCCATCACAACCTGTTCTGATGTGAGCCTCAATTGTTTCATCGAATTTTGCAACTGCACATTTTTTAACTAATGCGATTGCTTCTGCTTTATCGTAAAGATTTCCTTTTTCGATTTGTTTAGCAGCTTCTAAATATTTTTTTCCTCTTTTCATATTCAATAACCTCCTAGTGGTAATATCGGGAGCGAGCCCTCCCACATTTACATGTTTACAATTATTCTTCTACTTTAACACCCATAGAACGGCATGTTCCTGCGATCATGCTCATTGCAGCTTCAACTGATGCAGCGTTTAAGTCTGGCATCTTAATCTTAGCAATTTCTTCTAATTGAGCTTTTGTAATAGTAGCAACTTTTGTTTTGTTAGGAACACCTGAACCTGATTTAAGATTGCAAGCTTTCTTAATTAAAACTGCTGCCGGTGGTGTCTTTGTAATGAAGCTGAAGCTTCTGTCATTGTAAACTGTGATAACTACAGGGATGATCATACCATCTTGATCTGCAGTTTTAGCATTGAATTGTTTTGTAAATTCAACGATGTTTACACCGTGTTGTCCAAGTGCAGGACCTACCGGTGGTGCTGGAGTTGCCTTTCCAGCTGGAATTTGTAATTTGATATAACCTGTAACTTTTTTTGCCATTTTGAGTACCTCCTTGTGGTATTTACGGGGATTTCCCTCCCACTTTTACTTGTTACATTTTTTTCACTTCTGCGAAACTTATTTCTACTGGTGTTTCACGACCAAACAGCTCAACATTGATTGTCAAACTTTGTTTTTGAGCATTTACTTCTTTTACCATACCTACGGTATCTTTCCATGCTCCTGAAGTAACTACGATAGTTTCTCCAACTTCGTAACCTACAACAACGCCTGCATCCATGATTCCCAAAGCTTCAATCTCCGCTTCTGTAAGCGGCACCGGCTTTGAACCAGGACCAACGAAACCTGTTACCCCTCTTGTGTTTCTAACAACATACCATGTGTCATCGTTCATAATCATATGAAGCATCACATAGCCCGGGAACATCTTCTTGAGAGACGCTTTCTGAGTTCCATTCTTAAGTTCTACCACTTCTTGCATCGGAACTCTTACTTCTAAGATTTGATCTTCAAGGTGTCTGTTTTCAATTGTCTTATCAATGTTTGCTTTTACTTTGTTTTCATACCCTGAATAAGTATGAACTACATACCATTTTGCTTCCGACATAAAATCACCTTTCATAGTTGCTAGCAGCTATTTTACCAGAAAATCGATGCCGTATTGAATCAATGCATCAACTACTGCAATAATTGCTCCGATTGCAATGGAGCAAATCGTTACTGCTATCGTTTGTTTTGCAAGAGTTTTTTTGTCTGGCCAAATAATCTTCTTGAATTCTGCTTTAAGACCTTTGAACCAACTTGTCTTTTTTACTTTTTCTGTATTCTCTGACATACATTCACTTCCTTTCAACGAGATTACTTCGTTTCTTTGTGTAATGTGTGTGATTTACAGAATCTACAGTATTTTTTTGTTTCCATACGTTCCGGATGAGTTTTCTTATCCTTCGTTGTATTGTAGTTACGCTGTTTACATTCTGTACATGCCAATGTTATTCTTGTGCGCACAACTTCCACCTCGCTTTGTTTGTATTTTTACGTGTTACATGGTAGTTTGCGAGACTACCTAATTTTAGGCATAAAAAAAAGACCTACTTCCATTCGCCCGATTATTGTATCACAAGTCAACATAGGCGTCAAGTATTTTTTTGCAACCAGTTTAGCCATGCGACGAATGGCAGTACCAGTTGTGTCATGCTTGCTTGTAAACACTTGGTACTGCCATCCGTCATAGGGCGTTCTGCCCAAGCGAGAATCTGCAAAACAGATTTGAGCTTGCAGGGCTAAACGAAATTTTCTTTTATAATGTATCTCCTCTTCTCACATAACCCGGTGCATCCGGTGTGGCAATCAGTTCTTTGCAATGAATTAAATTTGAGTGTTTGTCAATCACTTGATTCTCAATATGGATACCCTCTTCAATTCTTGTATCCGGCAATACAACTGAGTTTTTAATTACAACACCCTTCTTGATTGTGCAGCCACGTCCAATAATTGAATTTTCAATGGTACCTTCAATCAAACAACCATTAGAAACCACTGAATGCTTCACTTCTGCATCTTCAAAGTATTGACTCGGGCAGGAATCATTGGTACGAGTATAAATCGGCCAATTTTCATTAATCAGTTTTTCTGCCTTTTCAATATCTAACAAAGCCATGTTTGCATCGTAGAAACTCTTCAGGTCTGTAATCGCTGCAAAATATCCTTCATGAGCATATCCACGAACATCTAATTTATCACAAGAAAGACTTACAATCTGTGGTAGTGTATACATAGAAGAAACAGCTTGTGCTTTTTCGATTAATTCAATGAATAGCTCTGTCTTCATAATATATGTATCCATGAAAATATCTCTTTGAGCTTCGTCTCCTCTGTTCTTCTTCAATTGAGATACACCTTTTTGGCGATTCAATGTAAGGTAGTCACAGTTCAAATACGCCTCGTTGGCATTATCAACCGAGTGATATAATAAGGTGATGTCTGCACCGGAATCAATATGGCTTTCCAACATCACCTTATAGTTTTGTTTGAATACCATGTGGCTAGGTGCGATTACAACGTATGGCTCTCTCATCTTCTTAATACTGTCAGCCATGTTCTCTGCAAATACTGCAATATCTGTATTATAGATATTGTTTCTCGCATGATGCTCTGCAAATAAAATCTGAACATTACCTCTTTTTGAGTTGATATTGTAATGACGACCAGAACCTAAATGTTCTGTAAGAGAACGAGGTTTGCTTCCTGCCAAAACATGAATACGGTCAATATCACTATTACTGAAGTTTGACATCGGAAAGTCAATGACACGATATCTTCCCAAGAACGAAAATGCACCGATAGGACGGTAGTCTTGCATTCCTTCTACCCAAATATGGTTTCCAGATGTATTGATAATTCCAAATGCTTTTGCCATATTATTCTACCCCCTCTACATCTTGTGCTACTAATAAGATATTTTCGCTGTCTGCCGAACCAACTACTGCGCCTTTTCCAATCTTAACGCCATCTGCAATCAATGCACGATGGATAACTGCACCATCTTCCACTACAACTCCCGGCATTAATACAGTGTCAATTACTTTTGCATCTTTTCCAACTTTGGCACTTGTAAATAATACCGAACCGGTAACCTCACCTTTAATTGTACATCCTTGTGAGATGTATGCATTTTTAACTACTGCATCCGCACTAATGTAATGAGGAAGTGTTGTAACATCCTCTGTATAAATTTTCCAAGAAGAGTCGTTCAAGTTAAGTTCACAGTCCGCATCCAATAGGTCCATATTGGCTTCCCATAAGGAATCAATTGTTCCTACATCCTTCCAGTATCCCTGGAATCTGTAAGCATATAGATTTCTTCCGTCGTCCAACATTGCAGGAATAATATCTTTACCAAAGTCATGATTGGAATTTTCATTTACCATATCTGCCAGTAACATTTCACGAAGCAGTTTCCAATCAAATATGTAGATACCCATAGAAGCCAGGTTACTCTTTGGTACCGGTGGTTTTTCTTCAAATTCAACAATGCGTCCAGTCTCATTTGTATTCATAATACCAAAGCGGCTTGCTTCTTTCATCGGTACTTCAAGAACAGCAATCGTAGCATCTGCATTATTCGCCTTATGTGCCTGCAACATCTTATCATAATCCATCTTATAAATATGGTCTCCGGATAAAATAAGTACATACTCCGGATTGTATGTATCAATAAAGTCGATGTTCTGAGAAATAGCATCTGCTGTTCCACGATAAACATCAAGGTCTGCGTCTGCTTTTTCACGAGGTGGTAACACGAACACACCACTATCTTTTGCATCTAGCCCCCAACGTCCGCCGGCTGCAACGTAGCTGTTCAATAACACTGATTCATATTGGGTAAGAACACCAACCACGTCAATCCCACTGTTTGCACAGTTGCTAAGTGGAAAATCAACAATACGGTATTTGCCACCATATGAAACAGCCGGCTTTGCTACTTTGTTGGTTAAATCGTGGAGACGAGAACCACGACCGCCAGCTAAAATCATTGCTAACATATTGTTTTGTTTCATAGCGAATCCTCTCTTTCATTTACTACATTTCATTATATAACGTTTCCAATAGTTTTTCCACGGATTTTGCGAATTTATTTCGCTTTTTCATCCCAATAAGTACAGTCATCTCTTCCGATTACTTCAGAAGTAAATGGAGTGCCATCATTTTTCTTATAATGTTTCGTCGCACGGAACACATATTTTGCACCCACATATACAATCGGTACGTTAAAGTATACAATCAGGATATTCCCCAAATCTGAGAACGCCCATAAATTTCCAAGTTCTAATCCTGCAATATTACATAAGATACCGAAAGCAGCAACTACAAGGCAAATAATACGCACCGTATTAATGCAGGTTTTCGATGTACTGATACGATTGGCAACAATCTCCGAAAAACTAATCATACCAAGGAGACAAGTGTATGCAAATAGACAGAAACACAAACTCACAAGAACTGACATAACTGCATTGAGTGCCGTTCCCGGTGTCAATGTAGCAACAGACTCGGTAAACATCGGAAGTTTATCCAATAACATCCAAGCTTCACCTTCTGCTCCCAACCAACAGTGAGCCATAACAACCACAAAACAAGTCGGAT
>JAZRON010000118.1:0-2353 GCA_045648725.1 Faecalimonas sp. | reverse complement strand
CACGTAGTTAGCATACTCTATTAATTCGCCTTGTGCAATCATTTTTTCAAATTCTTCTGTGGTTTTGAAGAAATATTCTTTCCCATCCACTTCCTGGCCACGTGGTTTTCTCGTAGTTGCAGAGATGGAAAGCGCATAATTGTCAAATTGTTTTAAAAGTTCGTTTACAAGTGTACCCTTTCCTGCTCCCGCAAAACCGGATACCACGATTAAAATTCCTTTGGTTTTCATAAAATCCCTCGCTATTCAATGTTTTGTATTTGCTCACGTACTTTTTCGATACCTGTCTTTAAGTCAATGGCATGGTTGGACACTTCCAAATCATTTGCCTTGGAAAGAATGGTATTTGCTTCACGATTCATTTCCTGTGCAATAAAATCAAGTTTACGTCCGATGCCTTCTTTTGCTTCCAAAGTGGATTTCATATGTTCAATATGGCTCTTTAATCGAACAGTTTCTTCATCCGTACAAATCTTATCAGCAAAAATCACAACCTCTGCTGCAAGTCTTCCTTCGTCAATCTGTGCATCTTCCAAAAGTTCTTTCACTTTGTTTTCCAATTTTGCACGATATTCTACAATAATCTCAGGAGAACGTGTCTCTATGTAAGCCACCAATTCCAACATCTCATCCAATTTGGCAAGAATGTCTTTCTTCAAGTTCTCCCCTTCTACGATTCTCGTCTCTACAAACTGTTCAAAAGCGCCTTTTAGTGCCTTCTCCAGTCCATTCCACAATTCTTCCTCATCTACTACCTGTTCTTCCATGGTAAGCACTTCCGGATAGCGTGACAATGTGGAAACACGGATATCATTGTCCAGTCCAAATCTTTCATGCATCTGTTTAAAGTAAGAAAGATATTCTTCCGCCAAGGTTTCATTGTACTTTAATGCCACTTGATTTTCCGAAGTGTCTTCATATGTAATGAAAATATCTACCTTACCTCTTTGTGCATACTGTTTTAATAAGTTGCGAATGGATGTTTCAAAGAAATTCAATTTCTTTGGCATACGAATATTCACATCCAAATATCTGTGGTTCACACCTTTTAGTTCAACGGTAAATTTCCGCTGTCCTTCTGTGATTTCGCATCTGCCGAAACCTGTCATACTTTTAATCATGTTATTTAACCTCTTCATCTTTCTATGTCTTTGTTAAACCCAAATTTTATTATAATTCATTTTAAAAATTGCGTCAACTTCAATGAACAGATGAACCCTATTGATTTGCAAAATCGAACTATACTATTTCAGGGCTACGTGCTATACTTAGAAAAGATTGCCGAATATTTTCACGTATGTATGAAAGGAATTTTAAAATTATGGCTTTTGATGGAATTACCATTGCAAATATTGTACACGAATTAAGAGAAACGCTTTTGGACGGACGTATCAACAAGATTGCCCAACCGGAAGACGACGAATTACTTTTGGCAGTCAAGACGCCAAACGGCATGAAACGTTTATATATCTCTGCCAGCGCTTCTCTTCCATTAATATATTTAACCGACACAAACAAGCCAAGTCCAATGGTGGCTCCGAATTTCTGTATGCTTCTTCGCAAGCACATTAACAACGGACGAATCACAGATATTACCCAGCCGAAACTGGAACGTATTATTCGTTTTGAAATCGAGCATCTAGATGAACTTGGAGATTTGTGCAAGAAATATTTGATTGTGGAAATCATGGGAAAACACAGTAACATTATTTTCTGCAATGCAGGGGACCGTATTATCGACAGTATCAAACATGTATCCGCACAGATGAGTTCCGTGCGTGAGGTATTGCCGGGAAGGGATTACTTTATTCCGGAAACCGTTGAAAAATTAAATCCTCTGGACGTATCCTTTGCGAATTTCTCCTCTGTTTTGATTGAAAAACCAACTAATCTTGCTAAAGCAATTTACACCAGCTTTACTGGTATCAGCCCGGTTGTTGCCGAAGAGATTTGCTATGTGGCCGGTGTGGATTCTTCGATTACACCAAAAGAATTGTCAGAGGACATCCTGTTACATCTGTATAAACAGTTTGTTTTATTTTTTGATATAGTGCAAAAAGGTGATTTTGCCCCATCCATTTACTACAATCAGGCAGAGCCAAAAGAATTTGCGGCAGTACCACTCTCTCACTTTTGTGAATATGAATGTAAAACATTTGACTCCATGTCAGATTTATTGGAAACCTACTATGCTACCAAAAACACGGTAACCCGTATCCGTCAAAAATCGGTGGATTTGCGAAAGATTGTGCAGACTGCATTGGAACGAAATCGCAAGAAATATGATTTGCAGAACAAACAATTAAGAGATACTGAAGACCGCGACAAATATCGCGTGTATGGGGAGCTAATC
>JAZRON010000117.1:0-12192 GCA_045648725.1 Faecalimonas sp. | reverse complement strand
TACACAGACACCATGTCTACAGAGTTTACTTGTAACTGTTCCAAAGAACGAGTAGAAAAGGCGCTGATTAGTATTGGTAAAAAAGATATCCAAGAGATGATAAATGATGGGAAAGAGATTGAAATGCACTGCCATTTCTGTAATACAAGTTATTCGTTTACAGTAGAAGAATTGAAAGAGATTTTGAAAAAAGGAGTTCGTTAGAGATGAAGCAGGGGTTTGTAAAAGTTGCAGCTGCAACGCCAACCATTAGGGTGGCAGATGTGGAACACAATCAAAAAGAAATTTGTCGTTTAATAGACGAGAGTGTGGCAAATGGGGCAAAGATTATCGCTTTTCCTGAATTGTGTATTACAGGTTACACCTGTGGGGATTTGTTTTCCCAAGAGATATTGCTTAAAAAGGCAAAGGATGCATTGAAAAAGATTGTTGCCTATACCATGGGTAAACAGGCATTGATTTTTGTGGGACTCCCATATGTTGTACGCAACAAATTATATAATGTGGCAGCGGCTATATGTGATGGAGAACTTCTTGGGTTGGTTACCAAGACATTTTTGCCAAACTACAATGAGTTCTACGAAATGCGCGCTTTTGAGCCGGGACCAAAACAGGCGGATTGGATAATGTTTGAAGATGAGGAGATTCCATTTGGACCACAGATTCTATTCGAATGTGAAGAGATGGAGGATTTGGTAGTTTCCGCAGAAATCTGTGAGGATGTATGGTCACCGATGCCACCAAGTATTACCGCTGCACTTTCAGGTGCTACCTTAATTGTAAACTGTTCTGCAAGTGATGAGGTGGTTGGAAAGGATAGTTATCGCGAAAATCTGATTTTAGGACAATCCGCAAGATTGATTTGTGGTTATGTATATGCAAATGCAGGTGAAGGGGAATCTACCACCGACTTAGTATTTGGCGGCCATAATATTATTGCGGAAAACGGCATTGTGCTGGAGCAGGCCACCAGATTTATTAACGATACTATTTACAGTGAAATAGACATTCAGCGTATTGTGGCTGAGAGACGTAAAAACAATACGTTTCAAATGACAGAAGCATATGACGAGTTAATCCATGTGCCATTTTCATTAGAACTGGAGGAAACAAAATTAACAAGAACATTTTCTCCAATGCCATTTGTTCCAAGCAGCCTATCTGAGCGAAAGAAAACCTGTGAAGAGATTCTAACGATTCAGGCCATGGGACTGAAAAAACGTTTGGCTCATACCAACTGTAAGAGTGCTGTGGTTGGTATTTCAGGAGGACTGGATTCTACGCTGGCACTTCTTGTAACAGCCAAAGCATTTGATTTGCTTGGTGTGGAACGGAAATGCATTGAGGCTGTTACGATGCCATGTTTTGGGACTACGGATAGAACCTATCAGAATGCTTGTCTTATGACGAAGAAACTAGGAGCTACACTTCGTGAAGTGAATATCAAAGAGGCAGTGCGCCAACATTTTCAAGATATTGGTCAGCCAGAAGACAAGCATGATGTGACTTTTGAAAATTCTCAGGCGCGTGAACGTACACAGGTTCTTATGGATATCGCAAATCAGACAGGAGGTATGGTGATCGGTACAGGTGACATGTCAGAATTAGCACTTGGCTGGGCAACCTACAACGGAGACCATATGTCCATGTACGGTGTCAATGGTTCAGTGCCAAAGACATTAGTTCGTCATTTGGTACAGTATTACGCAGATGCTTGTACGGATGAAGAGTTAAAGGCAGTTTTGTTAGACGTGTTAGATACACCGGTAAGTCCGGAACTGCTTCCGCCAAAGGACGGAGAGATTGCACAGAAGACAGAAGACTTAGTAGGGCCATATGAACTCCACGATTTCTATCTGTATTATGCACTTCGTTTTGGCTATGAACCAAGCAAGATTTATCGTCTTGCTAAAGAGGCATTTGCAGGAATGTACGATGAGGAGACCATTCTGAAATGGTTAAATACCTTCTATAGACGTTTCTTTTCACAGCAATTCAAACGCTCGTGTCTGCCGGACGGTCCAAAGGTGGGAAGTGTTGCAGTTTCTCCACGTGGAGACCTTCGTATGCCAAGTGATGCCTGTGCAACAATGTGGTTAGAAGATTTGAAGAATTTATCATAATTTGCTTAAATAAGGACGAAAGGGAACCCAAGATTGGAGGTTCCCTTTTTTAGACTCTGCAACAAATGTTGGGGTGCGGACAGAAAAAGGCTGGGGGCAGGGGAAAACTACGCTTCTATGCCTGATTTTTTCAGTTTGCAAGTGGCTATGTTTTTCTTAATATTCTTTTTTCGCAATAACATCATGCACAAAAAGTATGTCTGAGCAGTCAGAAGCACAAAGCCTAATTCATACATTCAATCACAGTGCGAAAGATTCTAAAAAGACTAAACAACTGCTCACAGAGATGCTATAAGGTTCGCATGTTGTAAACTCACTTCGTTCAGACAGTACAACCTGCGAACCACATTTTCTGTAGTGCAGTTGTAAGTCTTTTTATGAATCTCTCGATGTTCTTGCCTGCATGAATTAGGATTTGTGCTTTTGGCTGTGAGTTTACTTTTTGTGAATGTAATAGAGTTTTGCGAAAAGAATATTTAGAAAATCTGCCACTGAAAGCTCTGAAAAAATCAGGCATAGAAGCGTAGTTTTCCCCTGCCCCCCAGCCTTTTTCTGTCCGCACCCCAACATTTGTTGCAGAGTCCTTTGAATGGACGTGGAACGATGCGCTCCAAAAATCACCTCAAAAAAACACTCCATTTTTATTGAAATCTCACAAAAATAAAATGAGCAATTGACAAATGACCGGAAAAGAAATATAGTAAGGTCACGCTTCAAAAAGCAATTCTTAATTCAATGGGAATATCATCCCAGGTATCCAGAAGAATAGTAAAAAATGAAAGGGGGATCGTTGGGTTTTTGCGCAAATTTTTAAATAAATAGGAGGAAAAACATGAAAAAAGCAAAAAGATTTGCAACGTTTCTACTGCTTTTTCTGCTTAGTGTATCTGCTATTTCGGTTCAAGCACGGCAAGAAGAAGACAGTGTACAAAACAGGATTACAAAAGCAAAAGAAAAAGGACTTGCAGATTGGATTGATGAGGAAGGGTATCTAGTTGACGCATTTTTTAAGGACAAGTCTGACAGTGAATTGTCGGAACTTGACATAGATGGGCTCATACGAACCTGGAGTAGGGAAGAGTTAGATGCGTATGTATCCAATCTGAATGACGGCATTGCAAGTTATGAAGTTACTTATTATCAAAAAGTTTCGCAGGTGAATCCATCTACCGGGAGATACCTTTATACAGGAATATTCGAAGTAGATGGAATTTTAGCATATTGCATTGAAAGAAGTGTGTCTACTCCACCAAAAGGGAGTGTAACAGGTGAATGGCAGGCAGTCAGCAATGATAATCTGAGAAAAGTGCTGTATTATGGCTATAATGGCCCCGAAGCTGTTGGTTATACATATGTAGAGACTGCACTTGCAGCAGGGGAGGCCAATGGAGATGGAGACAATTCTCTTGGAAGAAGCGTGTTGGCTGAAATTCAGGCGAAGGCATCTCCTCCATCAAACTTCAAAGTATGGAAAGTGGAAACAAACTATGGTAGGACCCAAGACCTGGCTTTTTATACCATGGAGAAAAATGGGTATGGTCAAGTAAAAAAGGTTTCGGGAAACAGTAGTGTTACCGGTGGAAATAATTGCTATTCCTTGCAAGGCGCAGTCTATGGTGTCTATTCCAATGCAGCCTGTACTTCAGAGGTGGGAAGAGTTTCCACAGATGTCAATGGTCTTTCAGGAAGCATCAGTCTTCCTGCAGGAATCTATTACGTAAGAGAAATCACAAGCCCCAAAGGCTATCTTTTGAGTTCGGAAGTCAAATCTATGACAATCAGCGCATCCAACACCACCACGGTGACTATGACGGATGCTCCACAAACAATCACACCAGACAAATTTATACAGAAACTGGATTCAGAAACAGGCCAGTCCAAAGGGCAAGGAACAGGAACACTTTCCGGGGCCCGATTTGTAGTCAAGTTCTACAAAGGAAACTATGAAACAGGAGTGAACCCTGCAGAAAAAGGCGTTACACCGGCCAAACAATGGATTTTTGCAACAGATGAGAATGGTCTGATTCGTTTTCAGAAGGCCTATCTGGTTTCAGGAGATTCCTTTTGGACGGATAGTAGTGGAATTCCAATTTTGCCTTATGGAACCATTACCATGCAGGAGGTTCAGTCTTCCAATGGATATCGAGTAAATGCAACTGTATGGACACAAAAATTAGAATCGGGAGCCAGTGGTATTAAATTGCAAAAGGTTTCAGAAGAAATTGTGCAATTAGAACTTGAAAAATACAGAGAAGGAACCACAAAACCACTTGCAGGCGCAGTATTTGAGCATGTAAGTCCGGATGGAACGGTGGAAGAACAAACCACAAATTCTGATGGAAAAATCATATGGAAGGGACTCTTAAGAGGTACCCATCAGATTCGAGAAATTACGGCTCCTCAAGGCTATCCAGAAAACAGAAACGTCATTACATTTCTTGTAGATGAACAAAATAGGATTACCGTCACATCGGAGGCGGACCCTACACTTGGTGCAATTCGAATGGAACTTACAGAAAAGGGCGATTTGTTCATTGAGGTGGAAGACAAGTTGGGTTTTCGGTTGCCGGAGACAGGGTGTGCAGGCGCAGGGGCGTTTGGCATACTGGGAATTATCATCTGCATTTTTGCAGTAAGAGGAAATCAGAAAAAGAAGAGAAAAGGAGTAATGTAGAATGAAAAAAATATGGAAAAAGTTTAGCGGAATACTATTGCTGGCAAGTTTATGTGTTGCACAGCTTGGAACGTTTTCCCAGGTGAAGGCGGAAGGAGATGGGTATGTAACAAAGGATGGAATTGTAGATTTTGGAAAAGGGAATGCTGTAATCCATCTGAAAGGAAATGCGGGACAAAGTCTGGCAGGAAAGAAACTGGAAGTATATCAGTTGTTTGAGGCGGAAAATGCAGTAGGTTTGGAGTCTATTGATTACATGATGAATCCAACTTATGCAGGGACATTAAAGAAAGTAGTGGGAAGCAGGTTGGAGAAAGAAGCAGAGAAGGTGACAGAGTACGAAGTGTTGGATTATATGCAAAGCCTGAATTCCTATGTAGTAGAAGGGGCACAGACTGAGCAGACCTTAGAGGGAAGATACAGTGATTACCGGTATTTTATAGAAGAATTGATGGAGCAACTTCAAAAGGATGAAATCAGAGGGATGGAGGTAGCAGTGGAGGATACAAAAGCAGATGGCTCAGTTGAGCTGAAAGGTCTCATGTACGGATATTATATGATTGGAGACGCATCGGATGCTACGGGCAAACATACAGCCCTTTCCATGCCCATATTAAATACGGCAAATCCGGAGGCTCAGGTGAAAATCAAAGCAGATTATCCAACTATTGTAGAAAAAATTCAAGAGGATGACAATCGGGAACAGATTGGAGAAGATGGTTGGAACGATATAGCGGATTATGAAATCGGTCAGTATGTCCCGTTGCGTTATCAATCCTCTATTCCAAATATCAACGGATACCATTCATATTACTATGCATGGCATACAAATATGAATGAAGCACTCACTCTGCAACCGGATTCCATTCAGATTACTATTCAAGGAGAAAGACAAGGGGAAGAGGTTCTTTATCAAGTGAAATCAGAGGAATATAAGCTGATTACCGACCCGTTAGATGCCACATTTTTGATTGAGATTGCAGATATAAAACAGATTATAGACCGAGAGTTTCCAAATCAAAATGCGAAAAGGGAAAACGTGTACGGGCAAGCTGTGTCGGTGACCTATCTTGCGGTGTTAAATGATAAGGCTGCCTTGGATACAGGAAGACCAGGATTTGAAAATGATGTTCGTCTGGAATTTTCCAACAATCCGAATCAAGGTGGAGAAAAAGAGACCGGATATACGGCATGGGATAGTGTGGTGTGTTTTACTTATCGGTTAAATGGTTTGAAAACAAATAATTATGGCATGAATTTGGAGGGAGCTACTTTCCGTTTGTACCAAGACAAGGATTGTGAGCAGGAAGTATATGTAAAAAAGGTGGCAGACCGTTATCATGTGATGCATCCGGATACATGGGAAAGTGAGAAGCCTAAGCAAGCGGTGGAGATGGTGTCCAATCAAAATGGAGAATTTGATATCTATGGATTGGATAGCGGAACCTACTATCTCAAGGAAATCCAGGCACCTATAGGGTATCGTCCTTTGCTGGATCCGGTAGAAATAGAGATTACGGCAACATTTCCGGAAGAAAGAAATCAGTATGTAAAGGGGGAAGGTGCAGAAGAAGAAGTACTGAATTTAACGGCATCCGCTCATATTAAAATGTTCAAGAATGGCGTGGAATCAGAGGAGGATATTCAGTTGGACACGGATTCGGAAGTAGGCACCATGAATTTACAGATTATAAATGATGTAGGGAAGAAATTACCGATTACAGGCTCTTATGCGATGCTGATTTTAGGAGTTTTAGGAATCTGCCTAGTGGGAGTTGCATGGAGAAGAGGAAGAAAAACACATGAATAAACTTCTATACATATTAGGATTGGCATTACTTCTCATTCCCATAGGTCTTAGGGTGATAGATGGGGAAAGGCAAGAAGAGAAAATTGCCACCTATGAGAAGAATGTGAAAGGAGTAGATGAGAATGAAATTACAAAGCAATTGGAGCAGGCAGGTAGGTACAATCAAAAATTGTATGAAGAGGGTAGCGTGGATTTGAAAGATTACGAAAGGGAATTGAACCTTTTGGGAAACGGAATTATGGGAAGTGTTGAAATTCCCAAGATTGATTTGAAGTTACCGGTGTATCATGGAACCAGTGAGGAGGTGTTGGCAGTGGGTGTGGGCCATTTAAAAGAAAGCAGCTTACCGGTTGGCGGAGAAAGTACACATAGCGTTTTGACCGGACATCGTGGAACTCCAAATGCACAGTTGTTTACCAGATTGGACGAATTGGAGGAACAGGATGTGTTCTTTATCAATGTGGGGCAAGATACTTTGTGTTACCGCATATGTAACATTCAGACAGTGAGACCGGAAGAAACAGAGATTATTGGAATACAGAAAGGGAAAGATTTGGTATCTCTTGTCACGTGCACTCCTTATGGCCTTAATACCCATCGCTTGGTTATTACAGGGGAGAGAGAGTTGGAAGAAACCCAAGTAATTAAGCATATAAAGGGGAATAAACTATCAAAATGGGATAAAGCATTTCTTGCCATTCCGTGTTTGTCCGGGGTTATGATGTTTATAAAGATGAAAAAAAGAAAAGGAGTGAGTCGATGAAAAAGTATTTTGCAATGTTCTTATTTACAATAGCAATGCTCTGTCCAATGCAGGCCTTTGCAAAGACAGGAAATATGAAAATTCAATTACCAGAGAATGGAGCAGAGGCAGTTTCCTGTGCAAAAGTGGGGAATATGGTAAATGGTATATTTGTGTTAGAGGATGGATACGAGGAAAGCCAGGTGGATTTAAATGGGCTAAAGACCGCAAGGGAATTGGAGGATGCAGCGGAACTTTTAATGAAATATGAGAAGAGCGGAAACGTTTACCAACTGGATGAGGAAGGAACTGTATTGATTCAGGATATGGAAGAAGGCGTGTATTTAATCCATGGTTTTGGAAAAACAAGTAAAGATATTTCCCCAGGGTTGGTATTTCTGCCAACATGGATGGAGGAGGAAAAGGAACTATTATATGATATTACGGTGGTGCCAAAATATAGGGAGCCTGCTCCGGATACAGGAAACGATGATTTGGGAGGAATTTATGGTATGATTGTTTTGGCGTCTTTTTTAACAGTACTCTTTTTTTCTCGGAGAAAATGTGATATAATGTGAAAATTATAAGGATTTTAGGAGGAATGACATGAGTCAGGGAGAAAATAAAGGAAGGGCAATCGCATTACTTCCAATAGGTGTGTTTTTAGTAATATTTTTAGGTTCCGGAATTGTGACCGGTGACTTTTATGCCATGCCGGCAATTGTAGCATTTTTAATTGCATTGGCAGTTGCTTTTTTGCAAAATCGTGGTTTGCCTTTTGATGAGAAGATTAAAGTAATCGCAAAAGGGGTAGGTGATGATAATATTATCACTATGAGTTTGATTTTCCTATGTGCAGGCGGTTTTTCGGGAGCAGTTACGGCAGCTGGCGGAGTAGACAGTACCGTTAATTTTGGTCTTTCTATCTTACCATCAGGTGTTGCAGTAGTAGGTTTGTTTGTAATTGGATGTTTTATTTCTGTTTCTATGGGAACTTCTATGGGAACCATTGCAGCCTTGGCACCGATTGCAGTAGGTATTAGTGAAAAGACAGGATTTGCAATGGCCATTTGTATCGGAGCGGTAGTGTGTGGAGCTATGTTTGGTGACAACTTATCCATGATTTCAGATACAACAATTGCAGCTGTAAAGACACAGGGATGCGAGATGAAGGATAAGTTCAAGGCAAACTTTTTCATCGTACTTCCGGCAGCGATTATTACAATTGTTATTTTCTTTGTGATTACAATGGGACAAAGTTTTGAGATGACACAAGATCTTCCATATAACATTCTTCAGATTGTGCCATATCTTCTAGTATTAGTGGGGGCGCTGATTGGAATTAATGTATTTGTCGTACTAATTGGTGGAATTGTGGTTTCCTTAATTGTTGGACTTGCAACAGGGACAATTGCTGCAGCAGAGATGTTTACAGTAGTTGGAAGCGGTGTGACCGGTATGTATGACATTACGGTGATTTCTATTGTAGTTGCATGTATTGTATCGCTGGTAAAAGAATTCGGCGGTATCCAATTTATTTTGAATCTGATTCGCAGTAAGATTAATAGTAAAAAAGGTGCCGAATTCGGTATTGCTGGGCTCGCACTTTTGGTAGACTGCTGTACTGCAAATAATACGGTTGCCATTGTTATGGCTGGTCCAATTGCGAAAGAAATCTCAGATGAATTTGGAGTAGAACCAAAACGTTCTGCATCATGGCTTGATATTTTCGCATCTGTTGGTCAGGGTATTATTCCATATGGAGCACAACTATTATCGGCGGCTACGTTGACAGGACTGACACCATACGCAATCATGCCGTATTTATTCTATCCGATTTTGATGGCGATCAGTGCAATCTGCTTTATTGCATTTAAGAAGGAGGCAAAATAATGAATTTATTATATAAGAGTACAAGAAATGCCGAAAAAACAGTTACTGCATCAGAAGCAATTTTAAAAGGACTTGCCGATGATGGTGGACTATTTGTACCAGTTACCATTCCGAAGTTAGATGTGTCTTTGGATGAACTCAAAGATTTGACATATCAAGAAACTGCATACGCAGTTATGAAACAATTTATTACAGACTTTACAGAGGAAGAACTGAAAAACTGTATTGCAAGAGCTTATGATGCAAAATTCGACACAGAAGAGATTGCGCCACTTGTAAAAGTTGATGGTACATATTATTTGGAGTTATTCCATGGTGCAACAATTGCATTTAAGGATATGGCTTTATCCATTTTGCCGCATTTACTTACTACTGCTGCAAAGAAAAACAATGTAAAGAATGAGATTGTGATTTTAACAGCTACTTCGGGAGACACGGGAAAAGCGGCTTTAGCAGGATTTGCAGATGTAGAAGGTACAAGAATTATTGTGTTCTATCCAAAGAACGGAGTTAGTAAAGTACAAGAACTTCAGATGGTAACACAAAAAGGGGCAAATACTTCTGTTGTAGCAATTCATGGTAACTTTGACTGTGCACAAAGTGGCGTGAAAGCCATTTTTGAAAACAAGGAGTTGGCAAAAGAACTTTCAGATGCGGGATTCCAATTTTCATCAGCAAACTCTATTAATATTGGACGTTTGGTTCCACAGATTGTTTACTATGTATATGCCTATGCAAAATTATTGCAAAATGAAGAGATTGCACAAGGAGAGGCAATCAATGTAGTAGTGCCAACAGGAAACTTTGGTAATATTCTTGCTGCTTACTTTGCAAAACAAATGGGTATTCCGATTGATAAGTTAATCTGTGCATCCAATGAAAACAAAGTATTGTTTGATTTCTTCCAGACAGGGGTATACGACAAAAACAGAGAGTTTATTTTGACGAATTCACCATCAATGGATATCTTGATTTCAAGCAATTTGGAACGTTTGATTTACATGATTGCAGGACAGGATGCAGATAAGAACAGTGAACTGATGCAGGCATTAAAATCAAAGGGAGTATATGAACTCACAGATGAGATGAAAGCAAACTTGGATGATTTTGCGGCAGGATACGCGACAGAGGAACAAGTAAGAGAAACAATTGCAGAAGTTTACAAGAAGACAGGGTATGTAATCGATACACATACGGCAGTTGCTGCAAAGGTCTGTAAAGCATACCAGGAAGAAAGTAAGGATGCGAAGAAAGTAGTCATTGCATCTACGGCAAGTCCGTATAAATTTGCAAGAAGTGTCATGACAGCTATCGATGACAAATATGATGCATTGGAGGAGTTTGACTTAATCGATTCTTTGGAAGTGATTTCCAATGTAACTATTCCAAATGCTGTAGAGGAAATCCGTAATGCAGAAATTCTCCACACAAGAGAATGCGATGCGGATAAGATGGAAGAAACAGTGAAATCTATCTTGGGTGTTTAGACATAGTGAAAAAATTAACAAAATCTGTTTTTTTTCATGTGAAAATATTGACGAGCCAACTCGTATCTTGTATAATGGGGTGCGATTGAGTAAATTATAACAATTTGAAAGAAAGAGGTTAGTGAAAGATGTCAAAAATTAACTTAGAAAACTATGGTATCACAGGAACAACTGAAGTTGTTTACAACCCTTCTTACGAAGTATTATTCGAAGAAGAAACAAAAGCTGGTTTAGAAGGCTTCGAAGTAGGACAGGAAAGTGAACTTGGTGCTGTTAACGTTATGACAGGTATCTACACAGGTCGTTCTCCTAAAGATAAATATATCGTTATGGATGCAAACTCAAAAGATACTGTATGGTGGACAACAGACGAATATAAAAACGATAATCACCCAATTTCAGAAGAAGTTTGGGCTGAATTAAAAGATCTTGCAAAAAAAGAACTTTCAAACAAGAGATTATTTGTTGTGGACGCATTCTGTGGAGCTAACGCAGACACAAGAATGGCTAACCGTTTTGTTATGGAAGTTGCTTGGCAAGCACACTTTGTTAAAAATATGTTTATCCAACCAACAGCAGAAGAACTTGAAAACTTCGAACCAGACTTCGTAGTATACAACGCTTCAAAAGCAAAAGTAGACAACTACAAAGAATTAGGACTTAACTCAGAAACAGCAGTAGCATTCAATATTACAACAAAAGAACAGGTTATTCTTAACACATGGTATGGTGGAGAGATGAAGAAAGGTATGTTCTCAATGATGAACTACTTCCTTCCATTGAACGGAATCGCTTCAATGCACTGTTCAGCAAATACAGATATGAACGGTGAAAATACAGCTATTTTCTTCGGTCTTTCTGGAACAGGTAAGACAACATTATCTACAGATCCAAAACGTCTTCTTATTGGTGATGACGAACACGGTTGGGATGATAATGGTGTATTCAACTTCGAAGGTGGATGTTATGCAAAAGTTATCAACCTTGATAAAGAATCAGAACCAGACATTTACAATGCAATCAAACGTAATGCGTTATTAGAAAATGTTACATTAGATCCAGAAGGAAAAATCGATTTCAAAGATGGCAGTGTAACAGAAAATACACGTGTATCTTACCCAATCGATCATATTGAAAATATCGTTCGTCCAGTATCAAAAGCACCAGCAGCGAAAGACGTAATCTTCCTTTCTGCTGACGCATTCGGAGTACTTCCTCCAGTATCAGTATTAACTCCTGAACAAACAAAATACTATTTCTTATCAGGATTTACTGCAAAATTAGCAGGTACAGAACGTGGTATTACTGAACCAACTCCAACATTCTCTGCATGCTTCGGTCAAGCATTCTTAGAATTACATCCAACAAAATATGCTGAAGAATTAGTTAAGAAAATGGAAGCAAATGGTTCAAAAGCATACTTAGTAAACACAGGATGGAATGGTACAGGAAAACGTATCTCT
>JAZRON010000116.1:0-8150 GCA_045648725.1 Faecalimonas sp. | reverse complement strand
GATTACAAAGGAGATAGAGAAATGGCTTTATTACAAGAATGGCGCGACACCGCGTACTCACAGGAGATGGATCAGAATACAGTACAACAATTCTGGGGAACATATTTTGAGTTAGAAAAAGGAATTTACGAGCAATTACTTGCAAATCCGGATGAAGAAGTAAAAGGTACTGTCAAAGAACTTGCTGCAAAATACGGAATCGAAGTATTTACAATGACAGGTTTCTTAGACGGAATTAACGAAAGTTTAAAAGAAGAGAATCCGATTGAAGAGATGGAAGAGGACACGGTAGTAAGTCTTGCTTTTGATAAAGAAAAGTTATATAAAAACATGGTTGCAGCAAAAGCTGACTGGTTATATGAACTGCCACAATGGGATAACATCTTTTCAGAAGAGAAGAGAAAAGAATTATATAAAGAGCAAAAAGCTTCCGGAACAATCCGTAAAGAAAAGAAAGTGGGAAGAAATGACCCATGTCCATGTGGAAGTGGCAAAAAGTATAAAAAATGCTGTGGTAGATAGGAATGGAAGCGGGATATATTGCATTAGGACTTTTAAGCTTCCTATATTATGTGTGTCTTGTATGGCATACTAAAAAAATAAATAGCACGTTTACAGGTTTTTGGGTTGTATTTGCGCTATGGAATGTGTGTTTAGGTCTTCTTGTGAGAAAAGCACCGAGTTTTATTGACTATGCAATTCTTGCAATCTCTATCCTGTTTTGGATTGTTTTTGTTGCAGTGGAGATTATTATTTTGTCCGCAATGGTAGTGATGCAAAAAAAGAAGTTAAAATATATCATAATCCTAGGTGCACAGATTCGAGGAAGGAAGATTACAGGTTCTCTGAAGCGCCGTTTGGATAAGGGACTTCGATATTTGCAGGAGAATCCGGAAACTCTGTGCATTGTCTCAGGTGGAAAAGGAAGAGGCGAGGACATTTCTGAAGCGGAGGCTATGTTCCAATATCTGAAAGATTGCGGAGTGGATGAAAGTCGCATTTATATGGAAGACAAATCCACAACCACCTGTGAAAATTTAATGTTTAGCAAACAGTTTATTGACCATTTGGAAAAAGACAGTGTTGGAATTGTGTCAAATAATTTCCATATCTACCGTGCTATGAAAATGGCAAGAATACTTGGATATAAAAAAGTATTTGCACTTCCTGCAAGCACAAACATGGTAGTTTTTCCAAATTATATGGTAAGAGAATTTTTTGCGTTATTTGCGATGATTTCTGAAGTGAAGAAGTCTACCAATGTATAGAAATGAAAAATGGCAGCATACTAATCAAGCAGAGAAAATGCAAATTGAGGAGGTATGGTTATGCCAGAATTAAAATGTAATGTACACACATGCACGCATAATAAAGACTATTTATGCGATTTAGATGCAATCGAGGTGGCAGGAAGTGAGGCGCAAGTCTCAAGAGACACAAGCTGCGCAAGCTTCGAGGAAAAGAAAGGCGATGCATATTCCAACTCTACAAGAGAGGGAACACCGCTTAGCAAAGTCAAATGTCATGCAGTGGAGTGTAAGTACAATGAATCCTGCAATTGTCATGCGGGAAAAATCAGTGTGGGTGGAAACAATGCGTCCCGCACAGAAGAAACAGAATGTGCATCATTTGAAAAAGAATGATAATGAGAAAGAGTTCGCGCTGCGAACTCTTTTTTTAACTGTAATTTGGTTGACGGACGCAAGTGTGAGAATGTATAATGAAACATATGTGTGAAAGGAACGATGCATATGAAGAATTTTTATGATAATAAACCTCCTATGGGAGAACAGGGGAGCATGAAGATAAGAGAACATTTCAAAAAGGGAATGACAGCGTTTTTAATTGTAGCTGCGTGTATTGTTTGTTTTTTTGCGTTTTTGCGCTTTGACTATATTGCAGGGGCAGTGATGAAAATTATAGGACTTCTAAGACCGATTATTTATGGCGTTGTTTTCGCTTATTTGTTGAATCCGGTTATGACTTTTGTGGAAAAATACATTTCAAAAGGATTGGGACGTATTATCAAGAGTGAAAAGGGTGTCCGAAAAGCAAGCAGAAGTATTGCCATCTTTACTGCTCTTGTGTTTGCCTTGGCAATTATAAGCGCATTGTTTGTAATGTTGATTCCTGAATTGATAAGGAGTGTGAATGAACTGGTAGAGAAGATGCCTGGACAAATCCAGAGCTTTATGGATTATCTCAGTGAACTCCGAAGAGGTGACAAGCAGAATCAGCAGATTTTGGAAAGTGCACTTGTGCAAGGAATTGCTGCACTGGAGGAATGGGCAACCACCAATCTGTTTAGCAAAGACAATATTTTAGTCACAGGTATTACAGGTATCACAACAGGCGTTATTAATATTTTAGGTGGTGTGCTGGATATTATTATTGGTGTCATTGTGTCTATTTATGCCCTGTTCAGTAAGGAAGAATTTTTGGGACAGGGAAGAAAAATTATTTATGCAATGATGACACCTAATCGCGCCAATCTGACTTTGCATATATTAAGAAAGAGCAATTCCATTTTCGGAGGCTTTATTATTGGTAAAATTATTGATTCGGCCATTATTGGAGTGCTTTGCTTTATAGGTGTAAGTATTTTAAATATGCCATACGCACTTTTAGTCAGCGTGTTTGTAGGTGTGACCAACGTAATACCATATTTTGGACCATTTATTGGCGCAATTCCGACAGCAATTCTGATTATGATTGTTGATCCGATGAAAGGTTTGTATTTTATTATTTTCATATTGTTATTACAGCAATTGGATGGCAATATCATTGGTCCAACGATTTTAGGGGATTCCACAGGACTCTCTGCATTCTGGGTACTGTTTTCCATTCTGCTATTCGGCGGATTGTTCGGTGTAGTAGGTATGATTATTGGGGTGCCGACATTTGCAGTATTCTATTACATTGTGAAACTGTTTATCACACAGAAGTTGGAAGAGAAGAACTTGCCGGCGGAAACAGAATGCTACAATGGTATGAGTTATGTAGACAATGAAGGAAACTATGTTCCTCGTAAGGAAGAGGATGAAGAAGTGAGAGAAGAGGGAGGACAATAAGTATGCCGATTCGTGTGCAGAATGATTTGCCTGTAAAAGAAATATTAGAGCGTGAGAATATATTTGTCATGGACGAAAAACGTGCCACATCCCAGGATATCAGACCATTGAAAGTGGGACTTTTGAACCTGATGCCGTTAAAAGAAGATACAGAGTTGCAGATTCTCCGTTCTTTATCTAATACGCCGCTTCAGGTTGACGTGGTCTTTGTGAATGTTTCCAGCCATCAGTCAAAAAATACATCCACTAGCCATATAAACAAGTTCTATGTGCCTTTTAAGGAAATTAGAAAGCAAAGATTTGATGGTTTTATCATTACGGGAGCGCCGGTAGAGCAGATGCCATTTGAAGACGTGGATTACTGGGAAGAATTAAAAGAGATTATGGAGTGGACCAAGACTCATGTAACTTCTACAGTACATTTGTGTTGGGGAGCTCAGGCGGCTCTGTATTACCACTTCGGAATCAATAAAGTACAGATGGATGCCAAGGTGTTCGGTGTGTTTGAACATCGCGTACAGAATAGAAAGACACCACTGGTCAGAGGGTTTGATGATGTATTTCTCGCACCGCATTCCAGACATACAACGGTTCCGACAGAGTGGATTAAAGCAGAGGAGCGTATCACAGTTTTGGCGGAGTCCGATGAAGCCGGAGTATTTCTTGCTATGGCAGATGATGGCAAACAGATTTACGTAATGGGACATCCGGAATATGACCGCGTCACATTACATAACGAATATATGCGTGACAAGAACAAGGGACTTGAGATTGAGGTTCCGAAGAATTATTATCCGAATGATAATTGTGAGAATAAGCCACTATTGACATGGCGTTCTCATGCTAACAATTTTTATACAAACTGGATTAATTACTACGTATATCAAGCTACACCTTATGTACTTGAGGATGATGAGTAGGAGTAATGGAGTGACAAAAGGTTGTCACTCTGTTTTTTTACCAAAAATCGGGGTGAAAAAGGTGCTGTTTTTTGTGTATTATTTTTGCTTGATTTATGTTGACGGAAGATTGTGGGAATGATAATATTAAAAAGCACACAGAAACACTGTATATAGTGATTGTATAATAAAGGAAACACTAAATATAGATGATTCATAGAATACGAAAGGAGAAGGAAAATGATAAAAGTCGTTAAAAAAGATGGTTCAAAAGAAGATTTTAACGTGCAGAAGGTTGTCGTTGCGGTAAATAAGTCGGCATATCGTGCATTGGTTAAATTCACGCAAGAAGAATTGGACTTCATTTGTAAGTTTGTGGAAGAAGAAGTGCAAAAGATGGGAATCGAAGAGATTCAGATTGCACAGATGCACAACGTCGTAGAGGGTGCATTGGAAAAAGTAAATCCAACGGTTGCAAAGAGCTACAAGGATTACCGTAACTATAAGCAAGACTTCGTACAGATGTTGGACGATGTATATAAGAAGAGTCAATCCATTATGTACATCGGGGATAAGGAGAACAGTAACACAGACAGTGCGCTGGTATCCACAAAGAGAAGTTTGATTTTCAATGAACTCAACAAAGAATTATATAAGAAATTCTTCTTGACAGTAGAAGAGATTCAGGCGATTCGTGAAGGCTACATTTACATTCATGATATGTCCGCAAGGCGTGATACCATGAATTGTTGTCTCTTTGATGTAAAAAATGTACTCAGTGGTGGATTCGAGATGGGAAACCTTTGGTACAACGAGCCAAAGACATTGGATGTGGCATTTGATGTTATCGGAGACATCGTACTTAGTGCTGCGAGCCAGCAGTATGGTGGATTTACCGTTCCATGTGTGGATGACATTTTAGAACCATACGCCAAGAAATCACACGAGAAATTATTAAAGAAGTACAAAGATTTGGGACTTTCGGATGAAAAGGCAGAAGAAGTAGCTTGGGCAGATTTGGAAAAAGAGATGGAACAAGGTTTCCAAGGATGGGAATACAAGTTCAATTCCGTTTCTTCCAGCCGTGGAGATTATCCATTTATTACCGTGACAGCGGGTATCAATACTTCGAAATACGGAAAACTTGCAACAATTACAATGTTGAAGGTTCGCCAAAAAGGACAAGGTAAAAAAGGTCATAAGAAACCGGTACTGTTCCCTAAGATTGTGTTCTTGTATGATGAGAATTTGCACGGACCTGGTAAGGAATGTGAGGATGTGTTTGAAGCGGGTATTGAGTGCTCCAGAAGAACCATGTATCCTGACTGGCTAAGTCTTACAGGAAAAGGCTATGTTGCAAGTATGTACAAGCAATATGGCAAAGTCATTAGTCCGATGGGTAAATAAAATACACTACTGCCCATCTAAAACCTCGTGAACCTAGAAATCTAGGGTGTGCATTACACGATTAGGAACTGTAGGAAATGACAGTTAGGTAATGTGCTAACAGGGGAAGCAGAAATGTTATCCTGTGCTAAGTTTCGTCACTTCGCAATAATTAAAGGAGTGATTAGAATTTTAACAATATATAAAATAACGTGTTTAGTGAACCAAAAAGTGTATATCGGGCAAACGTCAGAAAAGATTGAAAAGAGATTTGCTCGACATATGGGATATCAAAAAGATGAGAATGATACAAAGTTCTATAGAGCGATTCGGAAATATGGAAAAGAGAACTTTAAGATAGAATCCATTGATTCTGCTGATACGCAAGAAGAATTAGATCAAAAAGAGATTTATTATATTAATTTATATGATTCGGTGAAAAATGGATATAATTCGAAAGATAGTATTGGCAAGTGTGGCGGAGACACATTATCCGAACACCAAAATTTGAAAGAGATAAAAGAAAAGATACGCCAAAGCAAACTGGGAGAGAAAAATCCAATGAGAATTTATGGAGGATTACATGGTTCTAGAAATGGTATGTATGGAAAGAACGGCAAAGAAAACCCGTTTGCAAAAAGATGTAAGGCAATCTCGATAGATGGAACTGATATAAAATATTTTGATACGCTTACAGAACTTAAACAACATTTCAATGTAACAACACTTGGTATGGTTACAATGAGGTGTAGGGGGAAAACAAAATCCCCATATAATGGTTATTATTTTAGATATTGCGAAGATGACGAAAAAAGTCAAACGACTATCGAAAGGATAGCGACAGAATAATTAGGGTTTCTGTTGTGAGTAACCGAGTAGAGTACCTATGGGATGAAATGCCCATAGGGAAGTGCGAGGGCACGACCTAACGTGTATGATATAGTCTGATGCGAAAGCATCGTGTAGAGCATTTTTATCGCCTTGGTATGAAAGAGGTGGAATGAATCCTGCGGATGAAAACGATACACCTATATTCGTAGGAAGATTTAATATTGGTGCAGTGAGTCTTCACCTGCCAATGATTTATGCAAAAGCAAAACAAGAAAGCAAAGATTTCTATGAAGTATTGGATTATTACTTGGAGTTAATTAGACAACTTCATATCCGTACCTATGATTATTTGGGAGAATTAAAAGCGTCAACCAATCCGCTTGCATACTGTGAAGGCGGCTTCTATGGTGGAAAACTTGGTTTGTATGACAAGATTAAACCATTATTAAAGTCTGCAACAGCTTCTTTTGGTATTACTGCATTGAATGAATTGCAACAGCTTCACAATAAGAAATCATTAGCAGAAGACGGTCAGTTTGCAGTAGAAGTACTGGAATACATCAATAAGAAGGTTACGCAGTTTAAAGAAGAAGATGGACACTTGTATGCAATTTATGGTACTCCTGCAGAAAACTTATGTGGCGTACAGGTAAAACAGTTCCGTAAAAAATACGGAATTATCGAAAATGTATCCGATAGAGAATATGTAAGCAACAGTTTCCATTGCCATGTATCAGAAGACATTACTCCGATTCAAAAACAGGATTTGGAAGGTCGTTTCTGGGATTTAAGCAACGGTGGTAAGATTCAGTATGTAAAATATCCAATTAACTACAACAAAGAAGCAATCAAGTCATTGGTGCGTCGTGCCATGGATTTGGGATTTTACGAAGGAGTTAATCTGTCATTAGCATACTGTGATGATTGCGGTCATGAAGAATTATCTATGGATGTATGTCCAAAATGCGGAAGTAAGAATCTGACAAAGATTGACCGCATGAATGGTTATTTGTCATATTCACGCGTTAAAGGCGATACGAGACTTAATGATGCGAAAATGGCAGAAATAGCAGAAAGGAAATCGATGTAACATGCGATATCATAATATTACGAAAGATGATATGCTAAATGGTGATGGCCTCCGTGTAGTGCTGTGGGTAGCAGGATGTACCCACTGCTGCAAGGAATGTCACAATCCGGTCACATGGGACCCGAATGGGGGACTAGAGTTTGATGAGGCTGCAAAACAAGAAATTTTTGCAGAACTGGAGAAAGACTATATTCACGGCATCACATTTAGCGGCGGGGATCCGCTACATATTGCAAACGCATATGATGTGACACAGTTTGCCAAAGAGGTTCGGGAAAAATATCCAAACAAATCTATTTGGTTATATACAGGTGGAATGTGGGAAGATATAAAACAAATGAAACTTATGGAGTACTTAGATGTACTTGTAGATGGCGAATTTGTAGTGGAGAAAAAAGACGTCAATCTTCACTGGGTTGGAAGTTCTAATCAGCGTGTCATAGATGTACAGCGTTCGTTGGCAGAAGGGACTGTTAGACTTCACGAAGATGATTGTGAATAGAAGCATAGGAGAACAGCAATATGAAAATTAACATAAAGAGATTAAGCGAGACTGCAAAACTTCCGGAAAGAGGAAGCGCATATGCGGCAGGATATGACTTGTTTGCAGATTTGCATGAAGAAGTGGTGATTAAACCACACGAAACATATATGATTAATACAGGAGTAGCAATGGAGATTCCGGAAGGTTACTGGGGTGGAATTTTTGCAAGAAGTGGACTTTCAGCAAAAGAAGGACTTCGTCCTGCAAACTGTGTTGGAGTTGTAGATGCAGACTACAGAGGACCAGTTTGTGTGGCACTTCATAACGATAGCGAAGTATCACGTACAGTAACACCAGGGCAAAAGGTTGCACAACTGGTAGTAGTTCCG
>JAZRON010000115.1:0-4856 GCA_045648725.1 Faecalimonas sp. | reverse complement strand
AGGTGCTGGTGAAGCAGCAGCAGCTGAAGAAAAAGACGAATTCGACGTAGTATTAGCATCAGCAGGTGCTTCAAAAGTTAAAGTAATCAAAGTAGTTCGTGAAATCACAGGACTTGGATTGAAAGAAGCTAAAGAAGTAGTAGATGGAGCTCCTAAGACAATTAAAGAAGCTGTTTCTAAAGCAGAAGCTGAAGATATCAAAGCTAAATTAGAAGCTGAAGGTGCTGCAGTAGAATTAAAATAATTCAACTAACGAATAGTGCAAAGGACCGTGTTTTGAGACACGGTCCTTTTTTTAGTAAATTTTGGAAAAAGTTTTTAAAATATGAAAAACAATGTTGACACTCCTTGTATTTTGTGGTACATTCTAAGTTGCACTATTGTGCAGTACTATGCACAAATTATAGTGAAAAACAAAATTTGGAACTTAGGATTTCGCACTTTTTAGTGCAAAAAGCCCCAAAAAACAAATGCGAGGAGTGAAACGTCAATGGAGAAAAACAGAATTCGTCCTATTAAAAGCGGAAAAAGTTCACGTATGAGTTATTCGAGACAAAAAGAAGTTCTTCAGATGCCGAACTTAATCGAAGTGCAAAAGGATTCGTATCAATGGTTCCTTGATGCAGGATTAAAAGAAGTATTTGCTGATATTTCACCGATTTCTGACTACAGTGGACATTTGAGCTTGGAGTTTGTGGATTTTACGTTATGCGAAGATGATGTAAAGTATACAATCGAAGAATGTAAGGAGCGAGATGCAACATATGCAGCACCTTTGAAAGTAAAGGTAAGGCTCTACAATAAAGAAACAGATGAAATTAACGAGCATGAGATTTTCATGGGAGACCTCCCACTGATGACAGCAACTGGTACATTTGTAATCAACGGCGCTGAACGTGTTATCGTTAGCCAGTTGGTTCGTTCTCCTGGAATCTATTATGCAATCGGGCATGATAAGATTGGTAAAGAATTGTATTCATCTACAGTTATCCCTAATCGTGGTGCATGGTTAGAGTATGAAACAGATTCTAATGATGTATTTTGGGTACGTGTAGACAGAACAAGAAAGGTACCTATCACAGTGCTTATTCGTGCACTTGGAGTGGGAACAAACACAGAGATTTTAGAAATGTTTGGCGAAGAGCCAAAGATTTTGGCAAGCTTTGGAAAAGACGTTGCTGAGAATTATCAGGAAGGTCTGTTAGAGTTATACAAAAAGATTCGTCCGGGCGAACCTCTTGCAGTAGATAGTGCAGAAAGTTTGATTACTGCAATGTTCTTTGATGCAAGACGTTATGACCTTGCAAAGGTTGGACGTTACAAATTCAATAAGAAATTAGCGTTCCAAAACCGCATTACAGGACAAGTATTGGCAGAGGATGTTGTAAGTGTCATTACAGGTGAAGTGATTGCAGAAAAAGGCGAAAAGTTAACAAGAGAAAAGGCATCTGCTATCCAAAATGCAGCAGTTCCATATGTATGGATTGATGTAGAAGGGGAAGAACGTAACGTAAAGGTTATTTCCAACATGATGGTAGAGTTGGATTCTGTTGTTGATATTGACCCTGCAGAGGTTGGAGTAACAGAAGCAGTATTTTATCCATTACTTGCTGAACTTTTAGAAAGTACAGCTGGGGACATTGACGAACTAAAAGAAGAAATCCGTAAAAATATAACAGAATTAATTCCAAAGCATATTACAAAGGAAGATATTTTTGCTTCAATTAACTACAATATGCACTTGGAATATGGAATGGGAACAGATGATGACATCGACCACTTAGGAAACAGACGTATCCGTGCAGTGGGTGAATTATTACAAAACCAATACAGAATCGGTTTATCAAGATTAGAGAGAGTTGTTCGCGAAAGAATGACGACTCAAGACTTGGAGGGTATTTCTCCACAGTCATTAATCAACATTAAGCCGGTTACAGCAGCCGTGAAGGAATTCTTCGGTTCTTCACAGTTGTCACAATTTATGGATCAGAACAATCCTTTGGGTGAACTTACACATAAGAGACGTTTATCAGCACTTGGACCAGGTGGTCTTTCCAGAGATCGTGCCGGATTCGAAGTTCGTGACGTTCACTATTCTCACTATGGTAGAATGTGTCCAATTGAGACTCCTGAAGGTCCAAACATCGGTTTGATCAACTCGCTTGCAACATATGCAAGAATCAACGAATATGGTTTTGTAGAAGCACCATATCGTAAGATTGATAAAACAGATCCAAAGAATCCAGTGGTAACAGACGAAGTTGTTTACATGACAGCAGATGAAGAAGACAACTACCACGTAGCACAGGCTAACGAACCATTGGATGCAGAGGGACATTTTGTTCATAAGAATGTATCAGGTCGTTATCGTGAAGAAACACAGGAATATGAAAGAACAGCATTTGACTACATGGATGTATCACCTAAGATGGTATTTTCTGTAGCGACAGCTCTTATTCCGTTCCTTGAGAATGATGACCCTACTCGTGCGCTCATGGGATCTAACATGCAACGTCAGGCAGTACCTCTTATGATTACAGAGGCTCCGGTTGTTGGTACAGGTATTGAGACAACGGCTGCAGTAGATTCAGGTGTTTGTCTTGTTGCAGATGAGGCGGGCGTTGTAGAACGTTCAACATCAAAAGAAATCGTAATCAAGAATGATGATGGCATTAAGAAAACTTATAAATTAACAAAATTCTTACGTAGTAACCAGAGCAACTGCTACAACCAAAGACCAATTGTTGTCAAAGGTGAAAGAGTGGAAGTCGGTCAGGTAATCGCTGACGGTCCATCTACTTCAAATGGTGAAATGGCTCTTGGTAAGAACCCACTCATTGGTTTCATGACATGGGAAGGTTACAACTACGAGGATGCTGTACTTCTTAGCGAAAGATTAGTACAAGATGATGTTTACACATCTATTCATATTGAAGAATACGAAGTAGAAGCAAGAGATACAAAACTCGGACCAGAAGAAATCACTCGTGATATTCCTGGTGTGGGTGATGATGCTCTGAAAGACCTTGATGACAGAGGTATCATCCGTATCGGTGCGGAAGTACGTGCCGGAGATATTTTAGTAGGTAAAGTTACTCCTAAGGGTGAAACAGAGCTTACTGCAGAAGAAAGATTACTTCGTGCAATCTTCGGTGAAAAAGCAAGAGAAGTAAGAGATACTTCATTAAAAGTACCTCATGGAGAATATGGTATCGTTGTAGATGCGAAAGTATTTACAAGAGAAAATGGAGATGAATTATCTCCGGGTGTAAACGAATCAGTTCGTATTTACATCGCTCAAAAGAGAAAGATTTCCGTAGGAGATAAGATGGCTGGTCGTCACGGTAACAAGGGTGTTGTTTCCCGTGTACTTCCTGTAGAAGATATGCCATTCTTACCAAATGGACGTCCTCTTGATATCGTACTCAACCCGCTAGGTGTACCATCACGTATGAACATCGGACAGGTACTTGAAATCCACTTGAGTCTTGCTGCGAAAGCATTAGGATTCAACATTGCAACACCGGTATTTGATGGTGCAAACGAAGTGGATATTATGGATACTCTTGCTTTGGCAAATGATTATGTGAATCTTGAATGGGAAGAATTTGAGAAGAAACATGGAGAATCATTGCTTCCGGAAGTATTAGAATATTTATCTGAAAACAGAGAGCATAGAAAGTTGTGGAAAGGTGTGCCACTTTCACGTGACGGTAAAGTTCGTCTTCGTGATGGTAGAACAGGAGAATATTTTGATAGTCCTGTAACCATTGGACACATGCACTACTTGAAACTTCACCACTTAGTAGACGATAAGATCCATGCACGTTCTACAGGTCCTTACTCATTGGTAACACAACAGCCATTAGGTGGTAAGGCACAGTTCGGTGGACAGAGATTCGGAGAAATGGAAGTTTGGGCACTGGAAGCTTATGGTGCTGCTTACACATTACAGGAAATCTTGACAGTGAAGTCCGATGACGTAGTTGGTCGTGTGAAGACATACGAAGCAATTATTAAGGGAGACAATATCCCAGAGTCAGGTATCCCTGAATCATTCAAGGTACTTCTGAAAGAATTACAGTCACTTGGTCTGGATGTCAGAGTGCTAAGAGCTGACAACACAGAAGTAGAGATTGTAGAAACCGTTGACTATGGTGAAACAGATTTGCATTCTATCATTGAAGGAGACAGAAGATACGAATCAAATGAATCTTATGGTGCACATGGTTTCAGCCAACAAGAATTTGAAGGCGGGGAACTTGTAGACGTTCAGGAAGATGAATTTGCTGAACCAGAAGATTTTGATTTTGAAATGTTAGACGAAGAATAGGAGGATTGCCGTAAATGCCAGTAAATAATAATGAACCAGCATACGAGCCAATTACATTTGATGCAATTAAGATTGGCTTGGCGTCACCTGAAAAGATCTTAGAATGGTCAAGAGGCGAAGTAACAAAACCAGAAACAATTAACTACAGAACTTTAAAACCTGAAAAAGACGGACTTTTCTGCGAGAAAATTTTCGGACCTAGCAAGGACTGGGAATGTCACTGTGGAAAGTATAAAAAAATCCGTTATAAAGGTGTAGTTTGTGATAGATGTGGTGTTGAAGTAACAAAAGCAAGTGTTAGACGTGAGCGCATGGGTCATATCGACCTTGCGGCTCCTGTTTCACACATTTGGTACTTCAAAGGAATCCCTAGCCGTATGGGATTAATCCTCGATTTATCGCCAAGAACATTGGAAAAAGTATTATACTTTGCATCTTATATCGTATTAGATAAAGGTGAAACAAACTTACAATACAAACAAGTATTGTCAGAACAGGAATATCAAGAGGCCAGAGAAGCATG
>JAZRON010000114.1:0-4013 GCA_045648725.1 Faecalimonas sp. | reverse complement strand
AGGAAGCCATGCAGCGAGTAATAATATAATAAGGTGTGCGACCCCTTGTCAAAGGCCATGCTGTCCAACATGGTGTCCTGGTCCACCTCCATTGGGCACATTTTCTCCGTGTTTTCCCTTGTCTCCCTCACCATTCTGTCGCCGAAAGACTCCTTCTTGCAGCCTGCAAAAGTGCCGAGGAGCGCAGCCAGGCACAATAATCTGAAATGTCTCATAAGTAAAATATTTTTGCGAAATTACGGATTATTCTCCACAACTTCTTGATTTATGTTAAGAAATTTGCCGAATGGGCGGTCAAATTAAGAGATTTTAACACCACGGTTTGCCATATTTCGGAGAAATCCTTATCTTTGCACACGTTTTAAGGACAATAAAGACAGTTGTTTAAGTAAAAAGATTTTATGAACGAAATGATTGGAACAAATGCAGGTGCAATTTGGAGTGCACTGAGCGAGAATGGTGCTATGAACACCAAGGATTTGAAGAAAGCAGCAAAGATTAAGACAGACAAGGACTTGTACCTGGCAATGGGCTGGTTGCTCCGCGAGGACAAGATTAACGTTACCGAGGCTGACAAGGTAATCACCGTAGAGCTGAAGTAATCATTATTTCCAAAGATTCAAAACCCCTAAAGACCCGAAAGGATTCATTTCCCATCGGGTCTTTTTTTGTGTAAGCCTAATCAAAGGGGGTACGGTTCGCCAAGGAACCTTTCAATCACCTGAACTTGCCTTGGGCTGAGTTTCCGCTTGTTTTCTTTATATCCCACTGCCTTCAATGCGGAGTAGAGGCCTCTTGTCAGCCTTATTTCTTCGCGAAACAGGTGGACAGCAGACTTGTAGCCATGGTCTGGATAGTACTGCATGGCTAGTTTGCCGAACTGTCCGCAGCACTTTTTATTTACCGATTTTATAATCATCTCTAAGTCAAAGTGTAACGATGTAACATGTAACGTATTTTTCAACACACTTTCTGATATAAACCGTTTTCCTGGTCATATACAATCTTTCTTCTGTAAACCCATTGTCTGAGCATTGTGTTTGCTTTATTCTTGTCTTTACCCATTTGTTCGTAGAATACATACGCATCGGCTTTTGTAAATGTGTCGGGCAAAAGAGAGTACAAGTCGTTCTTGGTAGTATTGGGTAAGACCATGTCCGAATTCAATTCTTTGCGTAATTGTGCGCCAAAGAACTGCATCTTATAATATAAATCGTACTCCACACTCCAGGTGGCAAACTCTTCAATCTCTGTTGTCCACTTTTCTCCTTCCATGATATATAGCATCATGGCTCTACAGAATCCGCTCAATACTGCTCTTCCGATAAGATCCTTGTAGGCAATGTCGTTGAATTGTTTGGCCAGATTTGCAAGTCTGCGCTGCAAGTTAACTGCCCATGTTTTAGCCTCAATCAGATTGTATGTGCCTGTGGCCTGCCTTATTCTTTCGATGAATATTTTTAGATTTTCCTTGTATTCCGGTGTATAATTGTCGTACACCATAATTTCTGCTCCCCAATCGTCGTTTTCCTTGATGATGGTGGATACGGTGAGGCGGTCCAGCGTTCCAGTCTTCAACTCATTCTTGAAGAAGCTGTTGGCTATTTGCGGTGTGGTGCTAGCATGCCAGTTCCAGCGCAGGGGGGCTTTCTTGCTCACAGAATCAATACCAACCCTTTCCTGGCCAAAAATTGCGTGGTCATAGGCCAGACGAATAACATCAATACTTTCTGCTCCATTGCCGTTGAGACGCTTCATCATATCAAGTTCAGTCATTTTGGTATAAAGAGGATGACCGTCTGCCTCTGCAAGCAACTGCACGAATGCAGCTGTGGTTGTGTTGGGCTGGATAATCTGAATGGGGCAGCCAGTTGGTCTTGCAGGCCTTTCCTTCGTTGCACTACGGCTGAAACACTCTTGCTTCCACTTGTCGATGATGGCCCTGTTCGCATCATCCCTAATGCTGATTGATTCCATGATGCAGTCCAGAGGATAGTCCACGGCAGATTTTCCACTTCCAAATTCGGCAATGAGCAGATTCATAAACGCCGGTTCAGAGTCTCGTTTGTTGGAATACGTGAATTTTACGTTGTGAAGATGAGAACCCAAGGCAGAGAACGCCCCAATTGCCAGTGCCGACTGTGCCTCTTCTGGTGTGCCGGATATAATGGCCTTGATGGAAGAGGGCAGATGTTCAAATTCTGGCATTTCGGGATACAAAGTGTTTGCGCACACACCTTGCATGCTTTCGGTTATTCCTCTCATTATCTGCATGTAATACACGTTGTGATATTCTGGCCTGCATCCGCTTTCAATGGTGCTGTTGAATTCCACCTCATCCTGCCCATAATGCGGGATGATGGTTTTCAACAATTTGGGGGTGCGTCCGTAGTGATAGGAGAGCAGGATGGTCATGTTCAAGAGAAAGTTGTTGCGCATTCCTTCCTGTGGCACGCCCCCCAGGGCCTTTTCAGCCATTTGCACTATGCGTTTGTCTTTGTCCGAAGGGGTATAAGTGTTGGAAATCTGATTGGGCATCAGCAATTTGCGAGTTGGACACTCGGTGCTTTTCTTGTTTGAGAATCTCTTGCTGCTATCCCACGCCTCGTGGGCTCCAGATGCTGGGTCATACCCTTCGAATAACTCATCACTCACATACAGCGTCTGCTGGTCTGATACCATGTAAATGAAATGTTCCAGGCTGACCACGCTTAGGTCTGGCACCTCGCCGATGGCATCAGAAAATTCACGAGATGCCTCCCAGGCTGTCATGCCCTTAGGGATGTTGTGCAGTACATGCGTTCCGCCTCTTGGGCTTTCCTCCACCAGAAGAATCTTCCATTTACCCTCTTTCTCCAGCGCCAAGGCTTTTTCCATAATCTCACGGCTGCGCCCCTTGTCCTGGTCATAATCTTCCATCACGCGCATGAGCGGCTGGATGGCATTTCCCATCTGGCGTTTGTTGTCCTTGAAAAGGCTGCAATGGGGTGTCCAGAAGTGCAGCCTCCTCTTCAGTTCCTTTTGCTCAGGGCTGTCTGGCTCTGCTCCGCGGATACGTCTCACTGCATTGCGAAATTCTTCACTCTTTCTTTTTTCCTCCCAATTCACCTTCGTTAATTGTGCTGCAAGGCCTGGATAGCTGCCGTAGCAGGTGAAGTACTCGTTGCCATTTTGCAACTCTAATTTTTGATTCCCGTTAAAATGTACGGGATTTACAGAAATATTTTTATACATAAAAAAAAAAAAATAAATAAATAAATAAAAAATACACTTACCTTAATTAAAAAAGATTTAGTTTTTGGTAAGACGTTGCAAAGGTAGATGGTTTTGAAAAAATATGCAATAGGCTAAGTAAAATCCTTATTTTGGGTAAACAAAATTACTTAGAGGTCGGGCTCTGTTCCGTGGGTATTATAGCCCTATTGACCCCTGGAACAGACAATGTATAGACCACTCTTTGAAGAAGTATTGTCTGGCCCTTGACAAAGTATTGTCACGAATATGGCTATTTTTTTGCTTCCAGTGTTACACGTTACAGCGTTACATCATATTTCCCTCTGTCCATGCCCATCTTTCTACTCACGTAATTTCTATTTTACTAATGTGATTCTTATCTCTAATATTTATTTATGTATCAATACTAAAAGTTTAATAAATACATTATTATATATATAAGGTAAAGAAAGAAGAATCAGCTGCCTGAATTTTAATTGTAACGCGTAACGTGTAACACAACCACTGATTGAGGCTTATTACTTCAAACAAAATGAATCAAACCACTGTATTCCAACGATATACATCAATTAACTCTCGCCAATAGCCACTATCTCTGCCCATGTGAGAAAAAAGCTGTAATTTTGCAACAAATCTAATGTTTAACCCCTGTCGGAGTAAATCTTGGTTCCGTTCCCCACCTCCGGCAGACAAACTAAAAGCTTATCTTGGGGAATGGGACAATGCAAATTATGGCAATACCTTATTCATTGGCCCTCAGACTGGCCAAACCCGGATTT
>JAZRON010000113.1:0-3837 GCA_045648725.1 Faecalimonas sp. | reverse complement strand
AAAGAGTTTATTCGAGAATTGGAAGAAAATTGTAATAGAAAATAAAAGTACTATTGGACATCGAGGGCACTATTTATTCCTGTAATGTCCAATTTTCTTTTGTATTGGCCTATTATTCTCTGTTTTGATTGAAAAAAACTGTGAAATTTGCCAGTTTGGACATTATAAAATCTAAAAGCATTTCTAATGTCCAATTTTCTAATTTATTTGGATATTAACTTCATTTTTACCAATCCTAATATCCAATCTATGCAACATAAAATGAATTTCGGACAGTTCTTGAAACTTTTTGGATATTGTAACACCCACATTTCCACACAATGTCCAAAAAGAAACACTCACGGTCTTTCCCACGTCGAAAACACAATACCTCTGACGTTTGTATATCCAAAAGCCAAAAGAAAACCCCGTCTCACGACAGGGTCTTAAATTCTTACAATATATCAAAATATTATCCAATTCCTCCAAACAAGATTCCAAGCACACAAACTGCAATAGTAAGCCCTACAAACACATACTTTGTCATAGGTTCAAACCACTTGCCAATCTTCTTCTCGCGTCCCATCTGTACTTGCTCTCTTGCAAATCCTTTCGGACAAACCCAGAAGAACAT
This sequence comes from Faecalimonas sp., assembly GCA_045648725.1. Classification (GTDB taxonomy): domain Bacteria; phylum Bacillota; class Clostridia; order Lachnospirales; family Lachnospiraceae; genus Faecalimonas. The sequence continues at coordinate 3,224 of JAZRON010000113.1, read as the reverse complement.
AATGGCTGCCAAAAGCGCTCCAACCGGTGTTAGGTAAATTGAGAATAAATCCATCCAAGAACTTACGGTATCTCCACCTTCAATTAACACACCAATCGGCACTGCAATACATGCTACAATCAGAACTGCCACCCCACGGGAAACTTTAAATTTTTCCTGTACCGCTTCTACCGGTGTCTCAAACAGGTTGATAAGCGAAGTAATCGCTGCAAAAAATACTGCCACGAAGAAAATGATACAGAACGCATTTCCTGCAGGCATCTGCTGAAATACCTTTGGCATTGTAATAAACATAAGCGGTGGTCCTGCACTTGGATCCATTCCGAATGCAAATACTGCCGGAAGTATTACAAATGCTGCCAATAAGGCTGCTAACGTATCAAAAATTGCAACATTTCTTGCACATGAAATAATATCCTCGTCCTTTTTTAAATAACTACCATAAACAATTGTTCCACAGCCAGCTAATGACAACGAGAAAAATGCCTGACCAAGTGCATAAATCCATGTCTTAGGTTCTGCAAGCATGCTCCATTCCGGTTTCAACAAGAAATAATATCCAGCTTCGGAACCTTCCAGGAAAAACACACGAATTGCAAGAATCAAAAACAATCCAAAGAATAATGGCATCAAAAATTTATTAACTTTTTCAATCCCTTGGGAAATCCCAAACACCATAATCACAAATGTGATGGCAAGTGCCAGCATGTGCCACGACACACTTCCAAAGTTAGAAGCAATTGCTCCAAAGTATTCTTCTGACTGTACTGTCATAAGTTCGCCCAAGAAAGAGCCTGTTAAAAACTTCAGAATCCAACCAACCACAACAGAATAACCAATGGCAATTCCAAGTGAAGCGACAGTAGGAATGAAACCTACAAATCCACCCCATTTTTGCCCACGCATTTCTGTTGCTTTTCGGAAAGAACCAATGGAACCGGCTCCCATGGCGCGGCCAAATGCCATCTCTCCTGCAACACCTGCAAATCCCAATACAAATACAAAAATAAAGTACGGAATTAAAAATGCAGCGCCCCCACATTCTCCAACACGGTACGGGAACATCCAAATGTTCCCCATACCAACCGCTGAACCGATACAGGCTAAAATAAACCCAAACCGATTTTTAAACGTATCTCTTTTATTCTCCATCTCGAACCTCGTCTTAAACTCTCATTTGTGCACCGAATTTTTCTCCCAATGCATCAATTACCTTTGTAAATACAGCATCGGTCATTTCATCGGTTACATCGCATGTAGCTGAAGCTAACTGGATATTAAATGCCATACTCTTCTTGTCTGCTCCTAATTTTTCACTTTCGAAAATATCAAACAGACTTACTTTTTGAATCAACTCATCGCATGATGTGATTGCATCAATGATTGTTCCACATTCATATTTCTTATCAATCAACACAGAAATATCTCGGCTATTTTTCGCAAATCCTGTTTCTGGAACGTATTTAATTGCTGTCTTAAACAAAGTAGAAAGTGCGCTGTAATCCAACTCTGCTACAAAAATCTTTGTATCAGCTTTCTTACCGCCAGCAATATTTAAACTGTCAACTACTTCATACTTAAGTTGTCCAAAGTGACCAATTTTTTCTCCCTTACAGTATACATCTGCAGTTCTACCCGGATGTAAGTATGGAACATTTCCTCTGGTATAAGAGAATGATAAATCATTGTATGCTGCAAAGCTTTCCAAAGTTTCTTTCAATGCAAAGAAATCTTCTTCTGCGCCACATGTACCAAGACATAAAATCTTCTTCTCTACAGGAGGCTCTGTAAGTGGCAATGCCTTTGGAAGATAGATGTTTGCCAGTTCAAAGAAACGCATTGCTTCGTTTCCATTTTTGATATTGTTTTCAATTACACGAACCATAGAAGGTGCCATGATTGTTCTCATGATGCTTAAGTTCTCTGTAATTGGATTCAGTAACTCTACTACTTCTCTTTCCTTTGCATCTTCTGGAATCAGGAACATATCAAATTCATTTTTTGCAACCATGGCAATAGTCTGAATTTCATAATATCCTTGTGAACACAAATATTCTTTTACTGCAAGCTCTTTTGATTGGTAACTATTAAGTCCACCATTTGTAACTTTTGCATCATCAAGGAATGTAGGTACAACTTTGTCGTATCCATATTCACGAATCACTTCTTCTGCGATATCTTGATATGTCTCGATATCTTCACGATATCTTGGAACTGCAAGTGTAAGAACTCCGTCAGTCAATTCCACTTCAAATTGAAGTGCTGTAAGGATTTTCACCATTTCTTCTTCCGGAACCACGATACCAAGTACATCGTTTACCTTTGCAGTTTCTACTTTGATAACTCTCTTTCCTGTAGATGCTCCACCTGTCACATCAAAGTGAGTAGAACTAATCTTTGCAAGCCCAAGTGTCTGAGTAAGATTTAAGGCACGTGCCATACCGCATTCTACTGTGTATTCATCGATTCCTTTTTCAAATCTTGCTGCTGCGTCAGAACGAAGTCCCAGACCTCTGGATGTTTTACGCACATTGTCTTTTAAGAATTTTGCCGCTTCAAATACAACTTCTTTTGTAGTGTCTTTGATACCGCTATTTAATCCACCCATAACACCTGCAAGACCAACTGCTTTTACTTTGTCGCAGATTAATAGGTTGTTTGGATTTAACACACGTTCTTTTTCATCTAATGTTACCAAAGTTTCTCCCTCATTTGCTCTACGAACAACGATAGAAGAACCTTCCAAATCATTTAAATCAAAAGCGTGCATTGGCTGTCCCATTTCCACAAGCACATAGTTTGTGATGTCTACCATAGCACTGATTGCATTGTGTCCCACAGCAATGAGTCTTCTCTTCATCCAAAGTGGAGATTCCATTTCTTTTACATCATAAATGTAATGTCCCAAATATCTTGGACACAATTCTTTATCTAATACTTCGATGCTAATGTTTTCGTTTACAGTACCATCTTCTGTGTAGCTCATATCCGGTGCTTTGAATGGCTTATTCAGAGCCGCTGCAACTTCTCTTGCAATACCAACTACGGATTGACAATCTGGACGATTTGCTGTGATAGAGATATCAAATAAATAGTCATCCAATTCTAGATAGTCTCTCATTTCCATACCAAGTGGTGCATCTTCTGCTAAAATCATGATTCCGTTTACATCTGCTCCCGGATACCAATTAGCATCCAATTTCATCTCTTCGCCGGAACAAAGC
>JAZRON010000112.1:0-4899 GCA_045648725.1 Faecalimonas sp. | reverse complement strand
TAACGTTCCCGCACCTCCTGATGCGATTACCGGAATGGAAACAGCCTCCGAAATTGCCCTTGTCAACTCCAAATCGTATCCGGCCTTTGTGCCATCCCCATCCATACTGGTAAGTAAGATTTCGCCTGCACCTAAGCTTTCCACTTTCTTCGCCCATTCCACTGCATCGATTCCAACATCAATACGTCCACCATTTTTATAAATATTCCAACCGGTTCCATCTGCCCGTTTTTTTGCATCAATTGCTACAACCACACATTGGCTTCCAAACTTTTCAGCCGCTTCACGAATCAACTCCGGGCGATTAATGGCAGACGAATTGATGGAAATCTTATCTGCACCCTCTCGTAATAGTGCTTTAAAATCGTCCACTGTACGAATGCCTCCGCCTACAGTAAAGGGAATAAATACATTGGCAGCCACCTGGCGAACCATATCTACTACCGTTTCTCTTGCGTCAGAAGATGCTGTGATATCCAAAAACACCACTTCATCTGCTCCTGCTTCATCATATGCTTTCGCAATGGCAACCGGGTCTCCTGCATCTACTAAATCAACAAAATTGACACCCTTCACCACTCGACCATTATGTACATCCAGACAAGGAATGATTCTCTTTGTAAACATGAACTCTTCTCCTCACATTCTTTGGCTCTCTTATCATTAGAGTTCCACAAAATTTTTTAAAATCTGCAGTCCCACATCACTGCTTTTTTCCGGGTGGAACTGACAGGCAAACACATTCCCCTGCTCGACCGATGCATGAATATGTGTTCCATATTCCGTAGTCGCCTTCACAATCTCTTCATCCTCAGCTTTCAGGTAATAAGAATGCACAAAATAAACGTATGCATCCTCCTTTATGCCACGAAACAGCCTTCCGTCATTTTGCAAATGCAACGAATTCCAACCCATATGAGGAATTTTTAAATTCTCCCCGTCCGGAATTCTGCAAATCTCGCCTTTTAATATACCAAGACCTGCTACCCCTCTCGTTTCATCACTTTTATCAAACAAAAGTTGGAGACCTAGACAGATTCCTAAAAATGGAATACCCTGTTCCACTACCTGATAAATCACCTGATCCAGGTTGTATTTCCTTAAATTCTCCATCGCATCACCAAAGGCTCCCACCCCCGGCAATATCACCTTATCTGCATTTAAAATTGTCTCGGCATTCCTGGTAATCACAACCTCTTGTCCCAGTTTTTGCAAAGCTTTCTCAACACTTTTAATATTTCCCGCATCATAATCTATGATTGCTATCATGCTTATCGTTCCTCTCGCTATCTGACGTCCAACTCAAACCAGAATGCAACGCCGTTATTATAATTAATGACACCGTATTCCTTTCGGAAAGATTCCATAATGGCTTTTACAATGGAAAGTCCGATTCCATTTCCACCATACTCCCTAGTATGTGCCTTATCTACTTTATAAAACTTATTCCAGATTTGGTCAATATCTTCTTTTGGAATCTGTTTCCCCGTATTAAATACAGAAATACGTGCTGTGCCTTTTTCTTCGTCTACTGATACCCGAATATCAATCACATTTTCATTTTCCAAATGATTCAATGCATTGCTGAAATAGTTGCGGAACACCTGCTCCACCTTCCACTCATCAGACCACACATACACCGGCTCGCACACGTCCAATCGCACATCCGCTTTTTTCTGCTGAATAAGTATATCACAGCTCTGCACTACCCCTTGAATCAAGTCCATGATATTAAAACGTTGAAAACTCACATCTCCCTGACCAAGTTCCAACTGATTCAATGTCAAAAGATTCTGCACCATCTTATTCATCTTTGCCGCTTCATCCATGATGACATCACAGTAGAAGTTTCTGCTTTCCGGATCATCGGAAATCCCTTCCTTTAACCCTTCCGCGTATCCCTGAATCAGCGCAATAGGAGTTTTTAACTCGTGAGACACATTTCCGATAAACTCAGTTCTCATGGTCTCCATCTTCTCTTTTTTCTCAATGTCCTTTTGCAGTTCATAGTTGGCACTTTTCAATTCTGACACCGTCTGTTCCAATTTTTCAGACATGATATTGAAATTTTCACCTAAGACACCAATCTCATTCTTTCCTCCACTGGTATATTTGGCTTGGAAATCCAAATCTGCCATACGCTTTGATATGGTAGCCAGTTCTAAAATCGGATTTGCAATCCGTTTTGAAAAATACCAAACAAACACACAGCCAATCAAGGCCATTACCAGCATAATATACATTAAGAATCGATTGGACAGGGCAACACTCTCACGAATACTTTCTAATGGAGTTCTTAGAATAAAAGCACTTCCATCAGTTAGATATCCCCACATTTCAATATACTCGTCACCATTCATGACGCCCTCTGCGCTTCGAATCTGATAATTCTCCTTCTCTTTGAGGAGTTCTCCTTTGCCCTGATTAATATTCAACAAATATCCCATCAATTGTGAACGCATTTCCTCGGTCTGCCTGTCATTGGAAGTAGAAGTAATCAGGTGTTGACCATTTCCGGACATAATCACAAAAGCAATATTCCCCACCTCTACCACTTCACTCAGTTCCTCCGCCATATTCTCATAAGAAGAACCATTGTTTTTTACAGCCTGCTGCATTTTCTCATACACATCAATCAGAGTGGACTGTTTATAAGAAATATAATACCGTCCCAAAAACTGACTGTTAATCAAAGTAGAAATCAGCATAATCGCAATCACCAAACCAATAAATGTGGTAGCAATCTGCCTCTTAATCGATCTATTCATGATATTAATTATTCCACCTCAAACTTATATCCCATCCCCCAGATGGTCTTAATATAGTTTCCCTTATCACCCATTTTACTTCTAAGCTTCTTTACATGGGTATCAATGGTTCTGGCATCGCCAAAATAATCGTAATTCCAAACATGATTCAGAATCTTTTCCCGTGTAAGGGCAATCCTTTGATTCTCAACAAAATAAACGAGGAGTTCAAACTCTTTGACGCTAAGGTCAATCTCCTGTCCATCCATCTTCACAATGTGTGCTGCCTTATCAATCTCAATTCCACCTGCGTTTATGGTGCCTTCCGACACACCACCGTTCACCCGCTTCAAAAGAGCGTTCACTCTTGCCACAAGAATCTTTGGACTAAACGGTTTTGCAATATACTCATCCACGCCCAGTTCAAAGCCCTTTAATTCATCTCGCTCTTCACTTCGTGCCGTCAGCATCATAATCGGTACCGTGGAACTTTCTCGCACTTCCCTACACACTGCCCAACCATCCATACGTGGCATCATAACATCTAAAATCATCAATGCCACATCTCGATTGGCGTAGAAAATATCCATTGCTTCCAGTCCATCTGCCGCTTCCAAAACCTGATAACCTTCTCTGTTTAAAAAGTCCTTGATGAGTTTCCGCATTCTGCTTTCATCATCTACGATTAATATCTTTACTTTTTCCATAAATCACACCTCATCTTGCTCCATTTTAACACACGGATGTGGAGGTAACAAGTCAAAGCAAGAAAAAATGATGGCAACGGAAACCCATTGCCACCAATATCTAAATCATATTAGATTTTTACTATTTAATCACACGAATCCATCCCTCAGGAGCTTCGATTCTTCCCATCTGGATTCCTGTCAATGTATCATAAAGTTTCTTTGTGACAGGTCCCATATCCTGCATTCCACTTGGAAGACAAATTTCTTCGCCGTGGTCTACAATCTTCCCTACCGGAGAGATAACTGCTGCTGTTCCGCAAAGACCACATTCTGCGAAATCCTTCAATTCTTCCACAAAAACTTCTCTCTCTTCTACTTCCATGCCAAGATATTCCTTTGCAACATAGCAGAGAGAACGTCTTGTAATAGAAGGTAAGATAGTATCTGATTTTGGAGTTACTAATTTACCGTCTTTTGTAATGAAAATAAAGTTTGCGCCACCTGTCTCTTCTACCTTTGTTCTTGTAGCAGAATCCAGATACATATTTTCATCATATCCTTGGTTATGTGCATCCACAATTGCATGAAGGCTCATAGCGTAGTTAAGTCCTGCTTTGATATGTCCTGTACCATTCGGTGCAGCACGGTCAAAATCACTGATACGGATTGTAAGTGGTTTCACACCACCTTTGAAGTATGGACCTACCGGTGTACCAAAAATTCTAAATTGATATTCATCTGCTGGTTTTACACCGATAACTGGGTTGGTTCCGAACATATATGGACGAAGATATAACGTTGCACCTGAACCATATGGCGGAACAAAATCTTCATTGGCAGCAACTACCTTATCTACTGCATCTAAAAATTGTTCTACAGAAAACGGTGGCATCTCAAGTCTCTTCGCACTATCTATCATTCTTTGTGCATTTAAATCGGGACGGAATGTTACAATGTGACCATCCTCTGTTCTGTATGCCTTTAAACCTTCAAAAACAGTCTGTGCATATTGAAGTACTCCTGCACACTCGCTAAGTGTCACTGTGGCATCTTCTGTGAGAGCACCCTCATCCCAGGCACCATCCTTATAATTTGAAACGTATCTAACGTCTGTCTGGATATAGCCAAATCCAAGATTTGACCAATCAATTTGTTTGTTACTCATATCTTATTCCCTCTCTTCCTTATCTCTGTGTCATATTTATTGCTTCGATACCTACGCTTCCGCCTCGCACCACTTCAATGGACTGGAATTGTTCCTTCATCAACTTGATAATGGCATCATTCTTGGTGGCAGAATGTACAAACTCTAATAATAGGCTGTCTTTTCCGTAATCTACGATTCTTGCCTGGAAAGACTCTGCAATCTGGAACAACTCTGCTTTATCATGTCTGGAACATTTCTTCACTTTCACATATAAGAGTTCCTTCATACAAACAGAACTATTGGTAAAATCAATGAC
>JAZRON010000111.1:0-6051 GCA_045648725.1 Faecalimonas sp. | reverse complement strand
GATGACGGATAAAGAGGGGAATCCTTTGCCACAGGTCAGTATTCTGAAAGGTGAAAAGAGTTTCCCTGTATTCCTTACATCGTTTACGGTGGTTGACAAGGAAACCAAGGAGAAAATCAAGTATGAGGATTATAAGCAGCTATCCAATGAAGAAAAGGAACGGTATAACGTCTATCCAAAGCTGAATATTTACAACGTATTCAACATTGACCAGACCAACCTGAGAGAATCCCGTCCTGAACTCTATGAGAAGATTTGTGAGGAGAATGAACTGAAACGACCGGACCAACAAGGCGAATCATTGTCCTTTCCTGCCATCGATGAGATGATAGAAAATAAAGAATGGCTCTGTCCTATAACGTTGAAGCACCAAGACCAGGCATATTATTCCATCAGTAAAGATGAGATTGTCCTACCCGAAAAGTCGCAGTTCCTAAGCGGGGCAGCATTTTACGGTACAGCATTACACGAAATGACGCACTCCACGGGAGCAGACAGTCGCCTGGGACGTTTCAAGAACGGCAACGGCTCTTTCGGTTCAAGGGAATATGCCCGTGAGGAACTGGTAGCGGAACTTGGAAGTGCATTGGTGGCACAACGTCACGGCATCTCCAAGAACATCAAGGAAGAGAGTGCTGCTTATCTGAAGTCATGGCTGAGTGAACTGAAAGAGTCGCCGGATTATATCAAGACAACACTGTTGGATGTGAAAAGGGCTTCTGCCATGATTACAAGTCAAATTGACCGTATCAACGAGAAATTGAATAATGGGATTGGTGAAGAAACGGCCGTAGAAGAACGGGAACTTGAACCTGTCTTACAGGAGGAGGAAACGGTACATTATGGACGTGGAAGATAGATTTAAATCAAAAAACAAACAAAAATGATTAAGATATTCCATTTAAATGTTTCCACATAGCATATAATTGTAGAATAGTGCGTACATTTGCAGCACGAGAACCCCCAAGCCTCTTCACAATGCTCAAATCGGGGGTCGTTTTTTTTATTAGTCGGGACCTCTGAAGTTGCTTAATTTTGTCGAATTAGCATCTATTCATGCTGTTTTTAATCTTTTTTCAAGACCATAATAAAGAAAATGGTCCATTTGTTTTGTTTATTGAAATAAAGTTTGTACATTTGCAGTACAAATTATCCCCCTTGGTTGGGAAAGACCAAGGCCCGCCCTCGATTTCGGGGGCTTATTTTTTATATATAATATGACAGAACAAAGCAAACAAAGAGTCATTGTCTATATTGACGGATTTAATTTCTACTATGGACTCAAAAAAGCACCATGGAAGAAATATTATTGGTTGGACATAGTAAAACTCATGGAGTCTTTCTTACGTCCAAATCAAGAGCTGATTGCTGTAAAGTATTTCTCTGCACGACCAACGGACGTAGGAAAACGTAAAAGACAAGATGCATTTTTTCAAGCAAATAAAGAGAATCCCAAATTTAAACTGATTCTTGGCAAATACCTAAAGAAAGAAATTGAATGTTTTAAATGCCACAATATCATTCATACCTACGAAGAGAAAGAATCTGATGTTCGTATTGCCACACAGATTGTAGCCGATGCATATCAACACAACTGCGATTTGGCAATAATTGTTTCAGCGGACAGTGATATGATTCCTGCTGTGGAATTAGCAAAGGAAGCTAAAATTAATGTATTCATTTACTTTCCTCCACATCAATTCTCAAGCAATTTGGCAACAATGGGAAGTGGCGCTCCTATTCAGATGTTGAGATACGAAAGTAAATTTAAGAAAGCATTGTTACCTGACAACATAAAGTTGTCAAACGGGTTTGATTTAACAATACCACAAGAATGGAAGGAATTACAAAATGGCAAGAAATAATCTTGCCATTTTGTGTAAATAAGGCCTACTCATCACGAGCAAGCCTTTTACGAATCATTATTTACATGAAAAAGTTATTTTAAGTGCAGTTCAATCTTTGTGTGTCTGTTGGCTTCATCAGGATTGAATCTGTCGATACCACCTTCAGAAACCTTCAGTATTTTCTTATTGTCAACACCCCTTTGTTCCAATAAACGTAGGATATAATCTGCACGGTTTTCGCTCAGCTGGTTGTTGATGACGGCATTGCCTGTAGCGCTGTCAGCAGCACCAGTCACCTTGACGACCAAACCATATTCCTTGACCACTCGTGCAATCTCATCTAAGTTTATAAGTTGGGATGAATCAGTCAGCGTTGACGTTCCCAATCGGAAGAAGAAATAGATGGGTGAACCGAGACACTTTCCATTGGAAATATCTGCCAGATATGAATTAATGGAGATGGAATCACCACCGCAATAATGGTACCTGTATCGTAGTGGAGCATTACCTATCTTATCCACACCTGTTGAATCACCATCAATAGGATAACCTTTGTTCATCAACCTTGCCCGGAGAGAGTTCAATCCGCTATAATCGTTTTTGGGATATCCGTTGTTCTCCGTCGGCAACGCATCTTCATTGAGTTTGTCAAACAAGTTGCCGCATTGCTCCAACAATCCTTCAATCTCAAGTATCTTCTTCATTTCAGCAATCGCCATAACTGACAGATTGTTCTTTCTTGACAGTCTTGCATTGTCCGATTGCAGGGACACTGCATAGTCAACCAACTGTTCATTACGTTTCATGAAGGGCTTGGCATCTATTACTTTTTTCCACCCGACCTTTCCTATAGTGAAGGACAATCCCGCCTTAACACTGAACAAATTGTCACCGAACTCCCGGGAAGCGCTGTGGCCATAATTGTCAAAGTCATCGAATGTGGTGGTGCCACCTAGTTCCATCGTCAGATGCAACCGTTGCGCAAGACGGTATCGTGCCATCAGGCCATAGGAGAAAGCAAAGGGACAGTTCCCGTTGTCCTCGTTGTGGATGATACCCAAGCCAACATAGGGAACAATGTCCCAAGGTCGATCTCTTGCATGGTAGTGGCTTCCGGTCACATTCCACAAGAGGTCTGCATGAAGTTGTCTGTAGTCCCGGTTGTCCAGTTTGCAGTCCTTGAACTGAAAACCTTGGAAAGACACCCTCGTTCCGATGGCTGGTGTAAACCATTTGCCGATTGAGGCAGTCAGAGACGGTTTGACTCTTCCGAACAGGTCTTCACATCCGAGAGGATTGCCGACAAAAGCAGTAGCACCTCCAGAAACATTCAAGAACCAATTGGAATCCCAACCCGATGTCGTGGTCACATTCTTCAGATAGGACGGCTCAACCGGTTTGAGCAAATCCGTTTGCGGAATGATGACCTTCAGACTGTCATTTGTCCTGTTAATCTCTCCAGCCTGAACGCCCAAGGTCAGGCTGCACATACATATAAAAGTCAATTTTCTAATCATATCGTCGTTGTTTTGTTAGAAATCTGACTACAAAAGAATAATGTTTTTTTCGATAAATGAAAAGAGTGCGCTGAAAAGAGTATGAATTTAACCGCATTTATAAATAGCCGATAAATCATACTCTTATTTCATACTCTCAAACGATATTATTTACGTTTTACAGATTTTCCGCCAGAAGGTCTCATCATGCGCCTTGCCGTTCTCATCATACGTCTTGTCCAGGCCATATCATCCTCACCATCGCGACGTCCCCAGTCCTTGTCCGAACTTCCACCGCCACCTCCTCCGCTACCTTGGGCAAAGTCTGTAGCGTGGTCAATGTATCCACAAAGAAGCAACATGCCGCACTCAATGATTTTCTCACTGCGTTCGGCAACATCTTCCAAGACCGTGCCGCTTAAAAGATTCTTTTGCTCATCAGTCATTGTGGCCCATAATGTACGAAGAGTGTCCGCGACTTCTCCGTACAATGCATCCGTCATCCTGTACCTTGTCTGTTGTTCGATATTGTCCGCTATGTGATAGGCATCCTTACGCAGTTCTTCAGTACGTTCTCTGGTCGCCTCCATTTCCACTTTCAATTCTTCCAATTTACGGTCAGCCTCATTCAGCTTGCCTTTCTTGTCTGCCAGATTATCCAAAACCTTTTGGAGTTGCGAATCGAGACGGTGTATTCTTGTACGCAGTTCTTCGGAATCTCCTCGTCCGGCTTTCAGGTCCGCACGCAGATTGTCCAGTTCCTCTTCAAGCTCGTACTTCTGGTTTTCTAGATTTGCAACCATCGTGGTCAGTCCCTTCACTCTTCTTTCTGCCAGTCGGATGTCCGCTTGCAAGTGGTCAAGTACAGCCTTATGGTTCTCAATCTTTTCCTCCAGTGTTGTACACTCCGATGTGAGCATACGACGGTACTCTTCCGTTGAACGGTGCTTGGCTCCCGTTTCGGCAATGTTGTCGCCACGTCCCAATCCCCATCTTTCATTGACCACAGCCAACTCATTATGAAGCGCCGTTGTCCGTGCTTTAAAATCATAAATGTTCTCACCTGCAAACAGACGTTTGAATGCAAACTTATTGTCCTTGTCAAGTGGCAACAAAGTACAATGGAGATGAGGATTCAATTCGTCAAGATGTACATAGAACCCTATGATGTTTTCCTCGCCCCATTTGCCACATGCAAACTCATACATGTCCTTTGCCCATTGTTCAATCTCAGGCAGTCTCTTCAAGTGTGAGTTATCGGCACCGTGTTCCTCATTCAGTACCTGGTTTCCGAACGCCAGTTGCCGCATCCTTTCCCGTGAGCCACCGAAGATGATGTTCACACAGGTACGATACTTCGGTTCATTCAACCCTTCGTTCGGATCCTTGATGCCTCGTTTCATCAGCTCCTCTGCCATACGTTCCGTTATACGTTTACTTTTGTCAATAGGTTGTACAATTCCACCTTTGACGATTTCAAAATTGAGGTGTTCCCTTGTTCGGTCATGATTGCCCCTTCTCAGGGCTTCTGCCCAAGCCTTGTCGCCCCAGCGTCTCTGTTGCTCGTCGCTTTCACCATTGGAGATGCCTTTGGACGCACGTATATCCATTACCTGTTTTGCTGTCTTAGCCATGATTCTGTTCGTTTTAAGACCGTCCCAGCTTGCTGCTTGTGCGGACACTGCTCCGACAGCCGGCAGGCTTGTCGGGAATTAGGCTACCCCGATACTAATTCGTGTGGACAACGGGCAAGCCCGGTGTGTTAAAAGTGGCAGTACCTTCAAGAAGGTTTCTTATTCAGATTATACTGTCAGTGAATAGAACGGGTATGTCCGTATAAGACGGCAAGCCGGAAACGGATTGTTTTAAATATGGGTTATCTGTCTTTTGATAAGAGGTTGCGGTAATACCTGAACATCCTGTCAAGCAGGGTTGCTTCGTCATAGGGAATCCCGTCAAAAGAATGATGTCTGCTCGGCAGGATGTCGCCATGGAGAACGGCAGTGAAATCTGTCAGCCTTTCAAGCAACGTACTCCATTCTCCTTTATGGTGAATGGTGTACAGCTCATGCAGGATGGGAATCACATCATTGTCCGCATGATGTCCTGTCGGCAGACCATGCAACTGCCACAGCAGCATGTGGTGAATGATGCCATACGGCATGTTCCTTACAAAACCATCAACATCAGATTGTCTGCCACTCATGGACGAGTCGTTACAAGCGGTCAACTGTCCAAACAAACGGACAGCTTTGTCAAGGGACATCGTGCCACTTATCAAAGCGGCAATTTGGGTGCTGATATTTTCAGCAGTCAGCACACCATCGCCGTGTGTATTAACTGTAGAAATGCACATCTGAATGATGCAGCTCTTTTGCAGAGCCTCCTTCTTCAGCATACCCATTTCTGCCAGTTCGTTCAGGAATTTCCGGGTGGTAGCCCTATGCCAGTTCCAAATCTTGGCCAGGTCAGTCACTGTTACCTCAAAAGGTTTCAGTGTCCACTTGTTCTCAGAATCGTTGCGTACATCCTGCATTTGCGGAGTGTCAGCTTCTGCCACTGCCTTGTCCAGCAGGAAGCAGTAGGCATCCAGTTTCGAGAATTTCCCTTCAGTCCTGGGTCTGAGGAAATCTAAAAGAGGTCTGTCCACAAGAATCCGATAGCCTTGCTCCCGGATTACAGGTTGGTTCTTAATCTCATTTTTCATT
>JAZRON010000110.1:0-2024 GCA_045648725.1 Faecalimonas sp. | reverse complement strand
GGGGTACATCATTAAAATTCTTTATTCGTGAGCGAAAGGAAAAGGAGCAATAAGAATGGAAAGAATAATTAGTGTCTTGATTGGATATGTCTTTGGTCTTATTCAGACAGGATATATTTATGGCATGATCAATAAAATAGACATTCGAAAGCATGGCAGTGGGAATGCAGGAACCACCAACGCTCTTCGTACACTTGGATGGAAGGCCGGTGTAATTACATTTATCGGAGATTGCATAAAGTGTATAGTGGCAGTGCTTCTCATTCGTTTGCTGTTTGCCCAAAGAGAAAATGTGGAGCTTTTAGCACTTTATGGTGGACTTGGTGCAGTTTTAGGCCATAATTTCCCATTCTACTTGAAATTCAAGGGAGGAAAGGGAATTGCAGCTAGCGCAGGGTTGATACTCTCCATTCATCCTGTGATGTTTTTGATTACTGCAGTTGTGTTTGTGGGCATTGTGTTGGTGACACAGTATGTTTCCCTTGGCTCTTTAATTATTATGGTGTTGTTTGTAATCCAAGTTGTTTTTTATGGACAAAGTGGTGCTTTTCAACTAACAGAGATGGAACTATACGAATATTATGGAATTGCAATCTTATTAATGGTCTTGGCTTTTGTTAGACATCGTGCCAATATAGGACGATTACTTAAGGGAACTGAGAATAAAACAGATTTTAGAAAGATTGGAAAGAGGCAATAGGAGGGATATTATGATTAGAGTAGGAATATTAGGAGCAGGAAGTTGGGGAACCGCTTTGGCATTACTTTTATACAAGAATGGACATGATGTGACGGTATGGTCTATAGATAAAGCAGAAGTTGCAATGCTTCAGGAAGAAAGAGAACACAAAAGTAAACTTCCGGGTGTAAGACTTCCAGAGGCAATCCAGATTACAAATGATTTGGAAGAAGGAATGAGAGAAAAAGATTTTCTTGTACTTGCAGTTCCTTCCGTGTTTACAAGAAGCACGGCAAGAAGTATGAAACCATTTCTTAAGCCGGGACAAAAGATTGTAAATGTGGCAAAAGGAATTGAAGAAACTACGCTTATGACTTTGTCTGAGCAAATTGAAGAGGAACTTCCGGAGGCAGATGTTGCCGTACTGTCAGGACCAAGCCATGCTGAGGAAGTAGGAAAAGGACTTCCAACCACCTGCGTAGTAGGAGCTACAACCGAAAAAACTGCAGAATTTCTCCAAAGTGCATTTATGAGTGACACATTCCGTGTGTATATCAGCCCGGACATTTTAGGAATCGAAATAGGCGGTTCCTTGAAGAACGTTATCGCTCTTGCAGCGGGAATTGCAGATGGTCTTGGATATGGAGACAACACGAAAGCAGCGTTGATTACCAGAGGAATTGCAGAAATCACAAGACTTGGTGTAAAGATGGGCGGCAAAGCAGAAAGTTTTTCGGGACTAACTGGAATAGGTGATTTGATTGTAACCTGTGCAAGTGTCCACAGCCGTAACCGTAGAGCCGGATTCTTAATGGGTCAGGGCAAGACAATGAAGGAAGCAATGGATGAAGTGCAGATGGTTGTAGAAGGCGTATATTCTGCAAAGGCGGCAATCAAACTTGCAGAAAAATATGGCGTGTCTATGCCGATTATTGAACAGGTGAATCAAGTATTGTTTGAAGATAAGAGTGCTGCAGAAGCAGTGAAAGAATTGATGTTAAGAGAAGGAAGAGCAGAGCTTTCTACACTTACATGGGACAAGTAAATTAAGACAATATCAAAGGAGGGAGTGCATCCCTCCTTTTTTGTGTCATATTTCAAAATCAAACCTCATACATTATACAAGAAATGGCAGGAGGTTGCACAATGGAAGTATTTGATATTTATAGAGACATACAGGCGAGAACAAATGGAGAAATCTATTTGGGGATAGTGGGTCCTGTTCGCACGGGAAAATCCACATTTATTAAACGATTTATGGACTTGTTGGTGCTTCCAAAGATGGAGAATGACCATAGCAGGGAACGAACCAGAGATGAACTTCCGCAGTCTGCGTCCGGAAGGA
>JAZRON010000109.1:0-2728 GCA_045648725.1 Faecalimonas sp. | reverse complement strand
GAACATGGGTTGTCTGAAAAGATTCAAGTGAGACTGTCGGATGGTGTGAGAGCATTGTCGCCGAGTGAATGTGATGGCGTTGTGGTTGCCGGAATGGGCGGTGCGTTGGCAATTAAGATTTTGGAAGAAGGGGAAAAGGTTTTCCGTAATTTGAAAGAATTTGTACTTCAACCACAATCGGAATTAGCAAAGGTTCGTCAATATTTATATAAAAATGATTATTGCGTGATTGCAGAAGACATGGTGCTGGAGGATGGAAAATTTTACCCTATGATGAAGGTGATAAATGGAAAATCATCGGCATATAGTCTGGTGGAATTGCGCTATGGAAAAAGATTGTTAGAACAAAAACACCCAGTGTTATTTATGTACTTAGAGAAAGAAGTGCAGACAAAGGAAAGTATTTTAAAGAATTTAAAAACAGAATCAGGGGAACATATCCATAAGCGGATCGAAGAACTTGAGGAAGAAATTTTATATGCAAAGAAGGCACTGGAAGTCTATTTGTAGAGAGGAAAACATATGCTTTGTAGAGAAATTATGGATGTAATAGAACGTACATATCCAAAGCATGCGGCCTTGGAATGGGATAATGTGGGCCTTTTGGTTGGCCGTGCAGAGAAGGAAGTAAAGAGGATTTATGTGGCGTTGGATGCTACAGATGAAGTAATAGATGCTGCTATCAAAAGTGGAGCAGATATGCTAATTACCCATCATCCCCTTATTTTCTCACCATTAAAGAGAATTACAGATGAAGAATTTATTGGGAATCGTGTTGTAAACTTATTACAACACGATATTTCCTATTATGCCATGCATACCAATTACGATGTGCTTGGTATGGCGGAGTTATCCGGGAAAATCTTAGGACTGCATGAGGAAGATGTATTTGAAGTGACTGATGTGGAGGCACATGTAGGCATTGGACGTATTGGTACTTTGGAATGTGAGATGACCTTGGAGGAGTGCTGTAAGCTTGTAAAAAATGCTTTTGGGTTGGAAGCAGTAACCTTGTTTGGCGACAAGCATGCAATTGTAAAACGAGCAGCTATTTCACCGGGATCAGGTAAGAGGATGACAGGCATTGCCATAGAAAAAGGGGCACAGGTCCTAATTACCGGAGATATTGACCATCATGAAGGAATTGATGCCGTTTCTCAGGGGCTGGCAGTAATTGATGCAGGTCACTATGGATTGGAGCACATTTTTATAGAAGATATTGCAAAGTATTTGCAAAATACGTTAAAAGAAGTTGTGGTAGAAAGGGCTGAGATTGCTCATCCATTTCAAATCATATAGGAATGTGGAAAAGGAGTGGCAGTATGGAAAAGATGAAATATCGTGTACAAGTGAAAGATGACATACGTGAATACGAGGAAGGAACCACCTTCGAGACAATTGCCAAAGATTTTCAAGAGAAATATGAACACAGGATTGTACTTGGAAGCGAGAACCACAGATTGTTTGAACTTCACAAAAAATTGAAAAAAGATTGTAATCTGACGTTTATTACAATGGGTGATTCTGTTGGAAATAAGACCTATAAAAGAAGTATTTGTCTGATGCTCGTGAAAGCCATTCATGATGTTTGTGGGCATGACAAGTCATGCAAAGTGTTCATTGATTTTTCCTTGAGCAAGGGATATTACTGTACTGTTGCAGGCAATGTAACTGTGAATCAGGAATTTCTGAATGCAGTAAAGAAGAGAATGCTTCAAATGGTGGATGAAGGGATGCCAATCAAGAAGAGAACCATTCATACAGACGAGGCCATTGCTTTATTCCATAAACATGGAATGCACGATAAGGAAAGACTATTCAGATACCGTCGTGTATCAAAGGTAAATGTTTACAGCATGAATGAATTCGAAGATTACTACTATGGATACATGGTTCCAGATGCCTCTTATCTCAAATATTTTGATTTGTATTTGTATGATGAAGGGTTTGTAATACAGATGCCCGAGGCAGAGAATCCAACAGTTGTTCCACCATTTAAACCACATAAGAAATTATTCCATGTACTGAATGAGTCTACAAAATGGGGTGACATGCTTGGTATCCAGACCGTTGCAGATTTAAATGATGAGATTACCAA
This sequence comes from Faecalimonas sp., assembly GCA_045648725.1. Lineage (GTDB taxonomy): Bacteria > Bacillota > Clostridia > Lachnospirales > Lachnospiraceae > Faecalimonas. Next base: position 630 of record JAZRON010000109.1, on the reverse strand, counting down.
GGGTAATATTCAGGAAACTATTTTGGTACAGGAGGCGTTACAGGAAAAGAAGATTGCAGAAATTGCACAGATGATTATAGAACGCCCAAATGTGAAATTTATTTTAATCGCAGGGCCATCTTCATCCGGAAAGACTACTTTTTCCCATCGCTTATCTATCCAACTTCGTGCAAATGGAATGATTCCACATCCGATTGCAGTAGATAATTATTTTGTGAATCGTGAGGATACGCCAAAGGACGCGGACGGCAAATATAATTATGAATGCCTGGAAGCCATTGATGTGAAACAGTTTAACCAGGATATGACAGACCTTTTGGAGGGCAAAGAAGTTCAACTTCCGGTATTCAATTTTAAAACGGGAAAACGTGAATATACAGGTGAAACAAAGAAACTTGGTGAACATGATGTGCTGGTAATTGAAGGGATTCATTGCTTGAACGATGCACTCACATATCAATTGTCAAAAGAGAACAAGTTTAAAATCTATATAAGTGCTCTCACTCAATTGAATATTGATGAGCATAACAGGATTCCGACTACCGATGGGCGCTTGATTCGTCGAATGGTACGTGATGCTAGAACAAGAGGTACAAACGCAAAACAAACCATCGCCATGTGGCCGTCCGT
>JAZRON010000108.1:0-44805 GCA_045648725.1 Faecalimonas sp. | reverse complement strand
GAAATGATTTCGATGTTATAATTGCATAACAAAATGATGGATGACTTTTGCAATATGCCATCAATGAAGGTATAATTTTTGAAACAGGGATTCTTGGTTTACAAGAATCCCTGTTTTCTATTATAATGTATCTACATATATGTAAAAGGAATGAGAATAAATATGAGCAAGAAATTGAAAAATGTAATTGTAATAATGGGCTTTGTGATGATTGCAGTTACCGTTTTTTTGATGGTAAAGTTGACAAAGCAGATTCGAAGTGAAAAGCAGGAAGTAAGCCAGATGCTGGAGGAGTACGAGGGACAACAGATGCAAGGAATGCTTCAGGGAATTTCCATTGAAACAAAAGAAGATATCCAGATTACAATCAGCGCGGCAGGTGACTGTACCTTTGCAACAGATGTAAATTATGCAAGTGGCCCAACCTTTGTTGCCAAATACAATGAAGTACAAGACCCATCCTATTTTCTGAGGAATGTACAATCCTTATTTGCAAATGATGATTTGACCATTGTGAATTTCGAGGGTACCCTCACCAACCTGACTACGAGACAGGACAAGGAGTTTGCATTTCGTGGAGATCCGGAATATGTCAAGATTTTGACTTCCGGGTCTGTGGAAGCCGTGAATTTGGCCAACAATCACAGCAGGGATTATGGCATGCAAAGTCTGGAGGATACAAGAACTTATCTGACAGAAGCAGGGGTTACGCATTTTGGGTACGACCAAACGGCAATTTATGAAGTAAAAGGTGTGAAGATTGGTCTGATAGGTATCTATGTTCTACCGGATGGACTTGGCCGCATGCAGCAACTGAAGGAACATATACAGACGGTAAAAGAAGCAGGTGCTACGATTACGATTGTCAACTTCCACTGGGGAATAGAAAGAGAGTATTATCCAAATGATGTACAAAAGCAATTGGCCCACGCTGCCATTGACAATGGGGCAGATTTGGTAATCGGTGAACATCCACACGTTTTGCAAGGGATTGAAACATATAACGGGAAGAAGATTGTGTACAGTCTTGGCAATTTCTGCTTTGGTGGAAATAAGAATCCGAGTGACAAGGATACGATGATTTTCCAACAGACATTTACGATTCGGGACGGAGAAATTTTAGGATATGATGATTTCAAAATCGTGCCATGTCGCCTTTCTTCGGTGACAAATGTGAATGATTATCAGCCTACAATATTAGAAGGTGCTGAGGCGGAAAAAGTCATAAATAAGATAAACGAAATCAGTGACGGCTTATCTGAATAAGTTCACGTGTTAATGCCATAAAATATAAAAATAAAGAATCAATAAAATTGATAAAATAAATGGATATTGCCTTGTGAGACAATGGCATATATTGTATATTTGTGGAAGACATTTTTATTAAGAAGGAGAGCATAGATTTCATGCTACAAATTAGAAATATTTCAAAGCAATATAAAACAGGAGATTTGATTCAAAACGCATTACATGATGTCAGCTTGAATTTAAGGGATAATGAATTTGTATCTATCCTTGGTCCGTCCGGTTCCGGGAAGACCACCTTGCTCAATATTATCGGGGGCCTGGACCGTTATGATAGCGGGGATTTGATAATCAACAATGTGTCGACGAAAGATTATGAAGATAGAGATTGGGATTCCTATCGCAATCATACCATTGGTTTTGTTTTTCAAAGTTACAATCTGATTCCCCATCAGACCGTGCTTGCCAATGTGGAATTGGCACTTACCATTGGAGGTATCTCAAAAAAAGAGAGAAAAAAGAGAGCATTGGAGGCTCTAGATGAGGTCGGCTTAAAAGAACAAGCACATAAAAAACCGAATCAGATGTCCGGTGGTCAGATGCAAAGGGTTGCTATTGCAAGAGCGCTTGTAAATAATCCGGATATCCTTTTGGCGGACGAACCGACGGGAGCGTTGGATACAGAGACCAGTGTTCAGGTAATGGAACTTCTCAAGAAGGTTGCCCACGACCGCCTAGTAATTATGGTTACTCACAATCCGGAATTGGCGGAAGAATATTCTACTCGTATTGTTCGATTAAAGGATGGAAAGATTATTGATGATACAGACCCTCTTGTGTTGCAAGAAGAAAGATTGCAATTGCCGGAGTACAAGAATCTGGGGAAGGCATCCATGTCACCTTTGACAGCGCTTTCGCTTAGTTTTAATAATCTGTTGACAAAGAAAGGGCGAACCATACTAACTGCATTTGCGGGTTCCATAGGAATTATCGGAATTGCCCTTATTTTATCTTTATCTACGGGATTCCAGAATTATATCGATAAGATACAGGAAGATACGCTGACTTCTTATCCGCTTACGATCACATCGGAGACTGCAGATATGACTTCAGCACTGCTTTCCATGGTGGCGCAGTCAGGTGAAAGCAGCGGAGATGATATTGTAAGAGAACGAAAATATATGAGTACCATGTTTGCAGAAATTGGAACCAACGATTTGCGTTCTTTAAAGGCTTATTTGGAAGACCATAAAAAAGAAGTAGAAGAAAATGTATCTTTGGTTCGCTACCAGTATAGTGTCGTACCGATGATTTATACAATTGACAGTAAAGAAGAGATTACACAGCTCAATCCAAGTACCATGTTATCGGCTCTTAGCGGCGGAAATTCCATGAGTACCATGATGATGTCTACATCGGGAAGTTCTGTATTCAATGAAATGGTTGAGAATCATAAGGAATTGAAGGATGAGTACGACATGTTGGCGGGGACGTGGCCGGATAAGTATGATGAAGTGCTACTGGTGCTGCCGGAGAAAAATGGTATGCCGGATATATTGGTTTACAGTTTGGGACTTCGTTCCAGCGATGAACTCGCAGGCATGCTTTCTAAAATTATGGCAGGAGAAGCGGTGGAAGATACAGGAGCGGCGTTGGAATTTACTTATGAAGAACTGTTGGAGCTTCCATTAAAGGTTGTGGACCCGACAGAAAAATACAAGTACAATGCGGAATATGATATTTATGAGGATATGTCAAGTGACAAACAGTTTATGCAGGATGTATATGACAATGCATTGGATTTGAAAATAGTTGGAGTTGTATGTGCAAAGGATGGAGGTTCATCCGCAGGTCTGACACCAGGAATCGCTTATACCAAGGAGTTGACAGAGTATGTGATCCGTACAGCTTCAAAGTCGGATATTGTTAAAAAACAGATGGCTGATAGAGAAGTCAATGTATTTAGTGGAAAACGTTTTGATGACAAGAGTGAAGATGCGGGACTTGATTTTCAAGATATGATTACCATAGATACGCAGGCGCTCTCAGAGGCTTTCGGCGGGAATGTCAGCCAAGCAGACATAGAGTCTATGACAAAAGGATATATGGAAGAGATAGCCCAATCCATTACTGCCGACACAACCGGCGCAGAGGCTACGTTTAAGGGTACTCTTGCAACACTTGCACGAAATCTTCTAAATAATTATATTGATGAAAATAAGGACCCCGTATCAGGGGCTGCCAAGATGCAGGCAAATCAAGTAGAAGAAGTTGTGGCAACATTTATGGCGAAAGGTTTTGCTCAGGAGTTGATTTCCGATTTGGAGACAAAATACGTAGTTCCGAAATCAGCCTTTGAAAATATCTATACACAGTTGTTACAAGGAATGCTACATGGGTATATTTCCATTGCATCCGGAGGTAAAGAGAGCGAAGGAGCGGGTCTGACAACGGAAGATGCTGAAATCTTTGTGATGCAATACTTGAATGAAAATACGAACTATTCTGCAGAACAAAAAACGATGATTGCAGGGATGGTGCTTCGCTCCTTTGAACTCATGCAAAGTAATATGGGCATGATAGGAAATATGACGCCAGAACAGTTGGATGCTGCGCTTGATATGATGCTTGGGCAAGATAGTATGAAGGCAGTTTTAGCGGCTATGGAATCCCAATATGGCATACCGCAAGCACAACTTGCATCCACGTACAAGGCTGTAATGAAAGCTCTTTTGGAGGAACAAAAGAATGCTGCCGGAGATAGTACCGAAAAAGAGGCGGGGGCATATTTTACCACAGAAGCAGTGACCCCTTTGGTTGAAAAATATATGGAACAGGAGCAAATTGTGCAGGTTTCAGAGACCATGGCTCAAACCATGACAGAAGCAGTAATGCAAGTGCAGATCATGACTAAAGTTGGGGAACTGACCGGAAAACTCATGGGAACCATGGCAGAAGCTTTTCAAGTGGAACCGGATAAATTGGCAGAAGCTTTCCAATTCAACCTAAGTGAAGAGGAAGTGGCCCGCCTCATGGCAACCATGTCTTCCAGCGGCGTGGAAAAGAATGCGGATACGAATCTGGTGACACTAGGGTATCAAGATTTTGACAAACCATCTTCCATATCTTTCTATTTTAGAGATTTTGAATCAAAAGAACGATTCATTGATTTTCTAGACGATTATAATGAGAGAATGGAAAAGGAAGATGAGGAACGAGTTGTCAAATACACGGATATTACAGGGCTTCTTATGTCGTCGGTAAAGACGATTGTAGACAGTGTGAGTTATGTGTTGATTGCATTTGTCAGCATCTCGTTGGTGGTTTCTTCTATTATGATAGGAATTATCACCTATATTTCCGTGTTGGAACGCACGAAAGAAATAGGTGTGCTTCGTGCAATTGGAGCATCCAAGAAAAATATATCTTCTATATTTAATGCAGAGACATTTATCGTGGGATTATTTGCGGGTCTTATTGGTATTGGTGTGACTTTAGCGCTGGTTCCGCCGATTAATTATGTGATACACTCTCTCACGGGAAATATGGATATCAATGCAATGCTCCCAACCAGTGGTGCAACGGTTCTTGTCATATTAAGTGTGATTCTGACGCTGATTGGTGGACTGATTCCATCCAAACAGGCGGCGAAAAAGGATCCGGTATTGGCGCTCAGAAGTGAATAAAAGATTTATTAGAACCTCATCTGAAAGATGGGGTTCTTTTTTGTTTCTTTCAAAAAGTAGGAACCAAAGCAGGATTGCCCCATATCTTAAAATAGAAAGAAAAAAGGAGGCAGACCTATGCCTATTTCAATTATGCTTGACGCAGGTCACGGTGGCCGTGATCCAGGAGCAGTTTATAATGGAAGACAAGAAAAGGACGATACTCTGAATTTGGTTCTAGCCATTGGAGAAATTTTACAAAACAACGGAATCGATGTAGAATATACAAGAACGACAGATGTTTATGAATCACCATATCAAAAAGCTATGGAAGCAAACGAGGCAGGAGTGGACTATTTCATTTCCATTCACCGAAACTCCTTCCCAAGACCCAACGAAGTAAATGGAGTAGAGAGCCTTGTTTATAACAAACAAGGAATTAAGTATGAGATGGCACAGAATATTAATGCCCAGTTGGAAACAGTGGGATTTGTAAATCTTGGCGTGCAGGCAAGACCGAATCTGGTGGTGCTTCGTCGTACAAAAATGCCGGCTGTCTTAGTAGAAGTTGGCTTTATCAATTCGGATGTGGATAACCAATTATTCGATGCCAATTTTGAGGATATCGCGTTGGCAATTGCAGAGGGCATATTGGATACTCTTAACAATACTGACCATGAAGAGGAAGGATGGTATTCCGTGCAGACCGGTGCCTTCCGCAACCGTAGATACGCAGAAAATCTGTTGAGAGAATTGCAGGAAATGGAGTTTCCGGCACGAATCGAGATGGGAGACGGGTACTATCGTGTTCAAGTGGGACGCTATGCTAACTTAAATGAAGCAGTTAGAATGGAACAAAGATTAAAAAGGGCTGGATATCCGACGGTTATCGTGTCATAATATATGCAGAAGATAAATCGGAGGAAAGTTATGAACAATAAAGGAAGGTTTTTAGAAAAGCTAAATGGTCTGCTAGCGTTGGCAAAAGATCAGGAAAGCCGAATTACCATAGAAGAAGTCAAGGCATACTTTTCGGAGGATGCTTTGACTGAAGAACAGATGGAATTGGTTTTCGATTATTTGTTGGCGCAAAAGATAAGCGTCACAGGCTATGTCAAGATGGACATAGGAGAGGCAGAGAAGCAATTAGAATATACCGAAGAGGAGAAGGCATACTTAAAAGAATACGAAATGGATTTGCAAGCCATTCCACAGGCAACCCCAGAAGAATTAGAAGAACTTCTCAGACAAGCCACGAATGGCGAGGAAAGGGCAAAGAAACGTTTGGTGGAAGTGTATTTAAAAGAAGTGGTGGAGATCGCCAAGCAGATGTATCAGCCAGAGGTCTTTCTGGGCGATTTAATACAAGAAGGGAATCTCGGACTAGTATTAGGAGTGGAAATGCTGGCGGGTGTACAAGAGGTAGCCCAAGCACGAAATATCATCATACAACAGATTCGTCAAAGCATACAGATGCTATTGGAAGAACAAAGTGAACTGAGTAGCCGAGACAAAAAGATGGTGGAAAAGGTACAGGCATTGGATGAAGCAATTACCACACTGACAGAAGAGCTTGGACGAAAAGTAACCATTGATGAACTTGCCATTTATATGGGTATGGAAATAGAAGAGATAGAGGATATACTCAAACTTACAGGAGAAGAATCAGAAACAGAAGAGGAGGAAGCGTAAAATGAAAACGCAGGTAATTTGTTTTGCAAACAATAAAGGTGGAAGTGGAAAATCAACAACATGTGCAAACGTGGGATATGGTCTCACACAGTTAGGGAAGAAAGTGCTTTTGATTGATGGAGATATGCAGCTGAACTTGTCACTGTCATTCTTCTCGGAAGATGAAGTGCTTCAGTTTGCCCAAGGAAACGACAATCTCTACTATGCAATCAAGAGTCAAAGAGATTTGCGTGACTACATTGTACATACCCCTTATGAGAATTTGGACATGATACCATCGTCTACCTTAATGAGTTCCATTGAATATGAACTATTCACCAAGTGGCAGAGAGAGTCCATCTTAAAGAGATGCCTTGCTTCCATAAAGGAATCGGGAGAATACGATTATATTTTAATCGATGCACCACCTACATTAGGCGGCTGGGTAATGAATATTTTATGCGCAGCGGACAAGGTGATTATTCCGGTGGAGGCAACACCTTGGGGACTTTTCGGTCTTGGAAATATGTTCGAGTTTTTGGAAGAAGTAAGACAGATTGCTCCGGATTTGGAAGTGCTCGGAATTGTGGTTACAAAAGTAGATACAAGAAAGAACTATTTCAAGCAGACATTCGAATCTCTTCACAGTTTGGAGGATATCAAAGTGTTTGATACATATATTCGTGTAGACAGTAGCGTAGAATGGTCACAGGACAACAACATGCCGATTATGGCATATCGTAAGAGTTCCAGAAGTGCACAGGAATATATGGCACTCACAGAGGAGATTGTAAATGCATGAATGCAGAGATAATAAATCAACTGTCCGTGATTACAGAAGAAGAACAAAAGATTTTGGACGGACAAAAGGACATTAACAAGACTATTTATACCGAAAAAAAAGAATTGGTCATTGATTGCGATAAACTTTTGCAAAAAGGGAAATTGATTCAGGTGCGTCCTCATACTCGGTTTGTTCATTTTCCAAAGCACAGACACAACTACATTGAAGTGATATACATGTGTAAAGGTTCTACCATACATATTGTAGATGGGAATCGGGTGGTCTTGGAAGAGGGGGATTTGCTATTCCTGAATCAGAATGCGGTGCAAGAGATATTGCCGGCAGGAGAAGGAGATATTGCAATTAATTTCATTATCCTTCCGCAGTTTTTTGACATAGCCTTCGAGATGATTGGGGTGGATGATAACCTGCTTCGAGATTTTCTGGTAGGAAGTCTTTGCAGAAACAGCAAAACAACTTCGTACCTGTACTTCCATGTGGCAGAAGTGCTTCCTATACAGAACTTGGTGGAAAATATGGTGTGGTCCCTTCTTCATAACTCCTTAAATAGACGTAGTAGCAATCAGATTACCATGGGACTTCTGATTTTACACCTGCTAAACTACATGGATAAGATGGAGACCGGAGAAAAGCAGTTTGATCAAGAACTTGTGATTAACGTGCTCAACTATATAGAAGCTAACTACAAAGATGGCAGCCTGTCAGAACTTGCCGAGCTTATGGGTTACGACCTTTACTGGATGAGCCGTGAGATTAAGAAAAAAACGGGGAAAACCTATAAGGAACTTCTTCAGACAAAACGTATGAATCAGGCGGCATATATGCTTGCCAATACCAAAATCCCGGTTTCGGAGATTATTCAAATGATAGGGTATGACAATTCCAGTTATTTTTATAGAAAATTCAGAGAACGCTACGGGGTATCTCCGAAAGAATTTCGAAAAGAGTACTAAAGTGCAAATAAGGACGTTGTTTTAAATAAATAGCGTCCTTTTTTTGTTCTCAAAATCTTTATATAATGGTTTTAGAAATTTATGAAAGAACGAGGGAAAAAAGATGTCAAAATATTACTTAGCCGTTGATATTGGCGCATCTAGCGGACGTCATATCATCGCAGAAATCGTAGACGGAAAGATTCAACTGGAAGAAGTGTATCGTTTCTGGAACGGAATGGATAATAAGGACGGTTCTCTTTGCTGGGACGTGGACAGACTCTTTAATGAAATCGTGACCGGTCTTAAAAAATGTAAGGAGATTGGCAAGATTCCATCCTACATGGGAATCGATACTTGGGGTGTTGACTATGTACTCCTTGACAAAGATGACAATATCTTGGGTAATACATACGGATATCGTGACAGCCGTACCACAGGCATGGACGACAAGGTTTATGAAATCATTTCTCAAGAAGACCTTTACAAAAGAACAGGTATCCAGAAAGCCATTTTCAATACTATTTATCAATTAATGGCTGTAAAACAGAATAATCCGGAGCATATGGAGGCGGCAGAAACATTGCTGTTCATTCCAGACTATTTCAACTTCAAGTTGACAGGAGTAAAGGTAAATGAATATACAGAAGCTTCTACAGGACAACTTCTGAATCCAGAAACAAAAGACTGGGATTACGAACTCATCGATATGCTTGGTTACAATCGCAATATGTTCTGCCAGGTTACAAAACCGGGCACAAAAGTAGGTAACTTTACAGAAGCGGTACAAAAAGAAGTTGGGTTTGACTGTGAAGTCATCCTTCCGGCAACACATGACACAGGTTCAGCTGTGCTTGCAGTTCCAACTAATGACGACAATGCTATTTACATTAGTTCAGGTACATGGTCGCTTATGGGTGTAGAGAGAATGGAAGCAGACTGCTCTCTGGCAAGCATGAAAGAAAACTTTACAAATGAAGGCGGTTATGACTATCGCTTCAGATATTTGAAAAACATCATGGGACTTTGGATGATTCAATCAGTGAGATATGAATTTCCTAAGGTATTTGAAGCTGAATTTCCGGAGTTACTGTCGTTTGGTGAAATCTGTGCCATGGCTTCGAAAGAAACGATTACATCTATCGTAGACTGTAATGATGACTGCTTCCTCGCTCCGAAGAGCATGATTCAGGCGGTAAAAGATTTCTGTGCAAACACAAATCAGCAGGTTCCGGAAACAGTTGGTGAGATTGCATCCGTTATTTATAACAGTTTGGCAAAATGCTACGGCAACACCATTAAAGGCTTGGAAGAGATAACCGGAAAAGTATACGACAGAATTCATGTAGTAGGCGGCGGAGCAAATGCAGGATATCTAAATGAACTTACTGCAAAATATACAGAGAAGCCGGTGCATGCAGGACCGACAGAAGCAACTGCTTTAGGAAATCTGGCAGTGCAGATGATGTACTCTGGAGAACTTAAAAATCTTGTGGAAGCAAGAAATTGTATTCGTGACTCATTTGATATTAAGGTGTATGAGGCTTGAGAATAACTATTCAGAGCCAACCTCGAAAACACTGTGTGTTTCTTCGGTGTGGCGTATCCGCCAAATAAAATTTTAAAAACAGTCTTTAAAATGCGAGCATTTTACATCTGTTTTATAAAATTTTGCATGGCTCTGAACAGTTACAAATAAAAAAATATGAGGAGAAAAAGAACATGACAAGATATGAATCAGCAAAAGAAATCTACGCAAAATATGGCGTAGACACAGACGCAGCCATTGCAAAATGTAAAGAGATCCCAGTGTCTCTTCACTGCTGGCAAGGCGATGACGTAATTGGTTTTGACCACGACGGAGGTCTTACAGGTGGTATCCAGACAACAGGTAACTACCCAGGAAAAGCAAGAACTCCAGAAGAATTATTAGCAGATATGGACAAAGCGATGAGCTTAATGCCAGGTGCTAAGAAAATCAACGTACATGCTTGTTACGCAATCTTTGAAGAAGGCGAATTCGCAGACCGTGATGCGTTAGAACCAAAACATTTCCAAAAATGGGTAGACTTTGCGAAAGAAAGAGGAATGGGTCTTGACTTTAACCCAACATTCTTCTCTCATCCAAAGGTAAAAGACGGTTTGACACTTTCAAGCCCAGATGATGAAACAAGAAAATTCTGGATCGAACACGGAAAAGCTTGTATCCGTATTGCTACATATTTTGCAGAAGAAACAGGTTTCCCATGTGTTATGAACATCTGGACAGGTGATGGATTCAAAGATGTACCAGCTGACCGTATGGGACCAAGAATGCGTTACAAAGAATCTATTGATGCTATTTTGGCTGAACCATACGATTTCAATAAAGTAAAACCGTGTGTAGAATCTAAAGTATTTGGTATCGGTGTAGAAGCTTACACATGTGGTTCTGCTGAATTTACATTAAGCTATGCAGCAGCAAACAAAGACAAATGCTTACCACTTATGGATAATGGTCACTATCACCCAACAGAAGTGGTTTCTGATAAGATTCCAGCATTACTTTGCTTCTTCCCAGAAGTGGCTCTTCACGTAACACGTGGTATTCGCTGGGATTCAGACCATGTAGTAGTATTGGATGACGAGACAAAAGAAATCGCACAAGAAATCGTACGTTGTGACGCAATCGACCGCGTTGACATCGCATTAGACTTCTTCGATGCTTCTATCAACCGTATTTCTGCATGGGTAACAGGCTTCAGAAGTATGCAAAAAGCACTTCTTACAGCACTTTGTACACCAAGCGCTTACTTAAAAGAATTACAAGACACGAACCAATTCTCACGTAAGATGGTGGCAATGGAAGACTGCAAGATGCTTCCAATCGGTGATGTATGGGCTGAATACTGCAGACAATGTGGTGTTGCAGCAGAAGGTTACTATGACGAAATCGAAGCTTACGAGAAAGAAGTATTGTTAAAGAGAGCATAATTTTATGTAAAATAGCAAACACCTCTGGGTTATGAACCTAGAGGTGTTTTGAATTTTATTAATATAAATTTACTGAATAAACTTCCTAAAACTTTGAGCGGAATAATTGAGAATCAAATCTTCAGGAAAATCGATTTCCTTTATCATCTTCAAAGCATACTTGAAATCTCCCACATGTTTCTTGCCGTGACTGTCGCTAGAAAGAACAACAGGGTGGTTATATTTTTTGCATAATTCTAAAATCCTCTTCACATTCTCCCTTGTATCTCCTCGATAGCCATCAGGACTTAGGGAGCAATTGTTAATCTCAAAAACTACACCATAATACTTTGCTGCAACCATAAGTGCTTCATAATCTACGGGGAATTTCACATCGTCACAATGTCCGATGATTTTCACCTTCGGATGCCTCATGGCATTTACATAGGCGAAAGTGTTCTCTTCAACAGAGCCTGGCTTCAGATTCTGGGTATGCATACTGATGATTGCATAGTCCAAAGTCTCTAATATATCATCACTCAAATCAACTGTTCCATCTTGATTTAAAATGTTCAATTCCACACCATAAAGAATATCAACTCCGCAACGTTTTTTTGGAGCATAACGAAGATTGCGGAAATAGGAGACTTTCCCGGAGTGTATCGTAGCAGGACCGTGGTCGGTAAGACCAATCATGTTCAAATGCTTTTTTGCTGCCTGTTTTGCTAAGTCAGTGATGGTATCGGTGGTTCCGTGTCCGCTTGCAATGCAGTGTAAATGTGGATCAAATTCAAACATGTAGGCCGCTCCTCCTTTGTGTTTTTTATACAAATTTATTATCTACAAAATGTGAGCAAAAGTCAATAGGAAAAAAGAGAAAACAACAAAAAACAAAACAAAAAACCACACAAAAACACATTAAAACAAAAACAAAACAAATAGAAACCAATAAAAAACAATAAAAAAACAAAAATTGCTTATTGCTTTTCTTGTGACGATGTTATATAATATTTACATAATTAGGCTTAATGGGATAATTATGTAAAATAATTAGAAAGGAGAGAGAAAAAACATGGGACTTTATACTTATAATAGTGAAAGCATTCCAAAGCCGGACAGAGTGGGTCGCCTCATTGATCACCTGTTTGAAAAGATGCCGGAGATTGAATCTACAAGAGCGATTTTGATCACGGAATCTTACAAAGCTACAGAGAATGAACCTATTATCATTAGACGTGCAAAGGCATTCGAACACATCCTAGATAATATTCCAATTATCATCCGTGATGAAGAGTTGATTGTTGGTAGTTCTACGATTGCACCAAGAGGTTGCCAGACATACCCGGAATTTTCTTTTGAATGGTTGGAACCGGAATTTGAGACAGTTGCGACAAGAAGCGCTGACCCATTCTATATTTCAGACAAGACGAAAGAAGAACTTCGTGAAGTACATAAATACTGGAAAGGCAAAACAACAAGTGATTTGGCTACTGCTTATATGGCTCCTGAAGCGATTAAAGCAATGGAGCATAATATTTTCACCACAGGGAATTATTTCTACAATGGTGTAGGACATGTCACTGTTCAGTACGATAAAGTACTTGCAATTGGTTTCGAGGGTATTATAGCAAATGTTGAAGCAGAACTTGCGAAATGCGATGTGGGTGATGGGGACTATGTAAAACGTACTCATTTCTATGAAGCAGTGATTACAAGCTGCAAGGCCGTTATCAGATATGCTCAGAGATATGCAGAGCTTGCCAGAAAAGAAGCGGCAAACTGTAGTAATCCTCAGAGAAAAGCGGAACTCTTACAGATTGCAGAAAACTGTTCTAAAGTTCCAGCGAAGGGAGCTACAAGTTTTTATGAAGCTTGTCAATCATTCTGGTTTGTGCAACAACTGATCCAATTGGAATCGAGCGGGCACTCAATTTCACCAGGACGTTTTGACCAATATATGTATCCATATTATGCGGCGGACAGAGATAGCGGTAAGATTACTCGTGAGTTTGCGCAAGAATTAATGGATTGTATTTGGATTAAGTTAAATGACCTGAATAAATGTCGTGATGCGGCATCGGCAGAAGGGTTTGCCGGATATAGTTTATTCCAGAATCTGATTGCAGGTGGGCAGAACAAAGATGGGGTTGACGTAACCAATGACCTTTCGTTTATGTGTATTCAAGCGTCTATGCATGTAATGCTTCCGCAACCGTCATTCTCGGTGCGTATTTGGAATGGTTCGCCACATGATTTTCTGATTCGTGCTGCAGAACTTGTTCGCACAGGCCTTGGTCAACCGGCGTGTTATAATGATGAGGTTATCATTCCTGCATTGATTAGTAGGGGACTCACATTAGAAGATGCGAGAGAATACAATATTATCGGCTGTGTGGAACCACAGGTAGCAGGTAAGACAGAAGGATGGCATGATGCGGCGTTCTTTAATATGTGCAGACCGTTAGAATTAGTATTCTCGAATGGTGTTGATAAAGGCGAACAAATCAGTATTAAGACTGGTAATGTAGAAGATATGAAGAGCTTTGAAGAGTTCTACGATGCATACAAAGCACAGATGAACTACAATATCGGATTACTTGTAAATGCTGATAATGCTATCGACGTGGCACATGCAGAGAGATGTCCACTTCCGTTTTTATCATGTATGGTAGATGACTGTATCAAACGTGGCAAGACGGTTCAGGAAGGTGGAGCGATTTACAACTTCACAGGGCCACAAGGATTTGGTGTTGCCAACATGGCAGACTCGTTATATGCAATTAAGAAACTTGTATATGATGAGAAGAAGATATCAATGGCAGAGTACAAAGAGTTACTTGCACTGAACTACGGACAAGGATTAGATGCAATCAGTATTTCTGAATTGACAGCAGAAGCTGTGAAAGCTATGCAGGCAGCTGGGAAAGCAGTTGGAGAAAAGGAAATCACAGCAATTGTGAATTCTATTAAATCAATTGGTGAATCGCCAGAATTAAAGGCGAGAGGCGATAAACTTTTGGAAATGATTGATGAGGTTCCGAAGTTTGGAAATGATATTCCGGAAGTAGATGCATTTGCCAGAGATGTGGCATATACATATACAAAACCACTTGAAACGTACAAGAACCCAAGAGGTGGCATGTATCAGGCAGGTCTCTATCCAGTATCGGCAAACGTTCCATTGGGTGCTCAGACAGGAGCGACACCAGACGGAAGATTAGCACACACACCTGTAGCAGATGGGGTTTCTCCATCGGCAGGTAAGGATGTGAACGGACCTACAGCGGCATGTAACTCTGTCGCAAGATTAGACCATTTTATTGCATCCAATGGTACATTGTTCAATCAGAAATTCCACCCTTCAGCCTTAAGTGGAAGGGCCGGGTTGGAAAACTTTGTATCCATGATTCGTTCTTACTTCGATCAAAAGGGAATGCATGTACAGTTTAATGTAGTGGACAGAGAAACATTATTAGATGCACAAAAGAATCCTGAAAAATACAAACATTTAGTAGTTCGTGTAGCTGGATACAGTGCTTTGTTTACCACATTATCAAGATCTCTACAAGACGATATTATTAATCGTACAGAGCAAGGATGGTAGGTGAGCACCATGGACTATAGAAATACGAAAGGCCGTATTTTTGATATTCAACGATTTTCCATACATGATGGTCCAGGGATTCGAACAATCGTATTTCTGAAAGGATGTGTACTTAGGTGTCGTTGGTGTTGTAATCCGGAATCACAGAGTTATGAAATCCAGACTATGATCGTACATGGAAAGCCTAAAACCATTGGAGAAGACACTACGGTAGAAAAAGTAATGGAGATTGTGGAAAAAGACAGGAACTATTACAGACGCTCCGGAGGCGGCCTTACCTTGTCGGGGGGCGAAAGCTTAGTGCAACCAGAATTTGCAAGAGATCTGCTTCGAGCAGCGAAGGAATCTGGGATCAACACTGCCATGGAAAGTACAGCGTGTGCAAAATATGAAGTAATCGAAACGATTCTTCCATATTTAGATACTTACCTGATGGATATCAAACATGTGAATTCGGCCAAACACAAAGAATTTACCGGAATGCCAAACGAATTAATTTTGGAAAATGCGAAGAAAATCGCAGAGTCCGGTATGACAGAACTTGTGATTCGTGTTCCGGTTATTCCTGGATTCAATGACAGGAAAGATGAAATAGAAGCAATCGCAAGATTTGCAGCAAGCCTAAAAGGCGTGAAAAAGATGCATCTGCTTCCATATCATAGATTGGGACAGGATAAATATGAAGGCTTGGGAAGAGAGTACTTAATGAAAGACATTCTTCCACCATCCAACGAACATATGCAGATGTTGGTGGAAAGTGCAAAAAGAGTATCAGGCTTAGATTGCCAGTTAGGAGGTTAGAAGGATTTGAGAGAAATGTATGACAGTGATGGAAAACATAGAATTATCCAGGAACTTGTTCCAGGAAAAGAGATTACAATCGCTCATCTGATTGCAAATCCTGACGCTGATTTATATGTCAAACTTGGATTGAATCCAAAGATTGATTACGCAAAGTCAGCAATTGGCCTCATGACAATCAGTCCTGCGGAAACAGCGGTGATTGCGGCAGACATTGCAATGAAAGCTGCAGGAATTGAACTAGGATTTGTAGACCGATTCAGTGGAACGCTGATTGTGACAGGGACGGTTTCAGAGACAGAAGCTGCACTGCAATCGGTACTTAGTTATGTGGAAGAAAAGATGGGCTTCAAGGTTTGCGACATCACAAGGACTTAACATATGAGAAAGATTGTATTGATGGGAAGAAGCGAAGCGGGAAAAACAACACTTACGCAGGCGCTCAAAGGAGAAAAGATTGAGTATCATAAAACACAGTATGTGAACAATTTCGACGTCATCATTGATACTCCTGGTGAATACGCACAGACAAAAGGATTGGGACACGCGTTGGCATTATATACATATGAGGCGGACATCGTAGGATTGATTTTATCATCCACGGAACCCTATTCTTTATATCCGCCATGCGTAACACCCATGGCCAACAGAGAAGTGGTCGGAATTGTAACGAAGATTGACGTAGAAGGCGGAGATCCAGAGCGCGCCAAAAGGTGGCTGGAACTTGCTGGATGCAAAAAAATCTTTTTTGTGGATTCCAAACATAACGAAGGAATCCCAGAATTATTGGAATACCTCAGAGAGGAAGGCGATATAATGCCTTGGGAAGAGGAAAACCAATAAAAACAACATCTATTAATATTGACACATGTGGGATTTGGTGTTAATATTGGAATAGAAACAACAAAAAACAACAAAAAGCAACATCGAAGGTTGCTAGAAACTCAAGGAGGAATTAAGTAATGCAAAAGCTGAACGAATTTGAAATTAAGAAAATGATGTGTGACATCGGAAGAAGAGTTTACAACAGAGGCATGGTTGCTGCTAATGATGGTAACTTTTCAGTAAAATTGAATGACAACGAATTTTTATGTACACCAACAGGTGTTAGTAAAGGTTTCATGACACCAGAATACATCTGTAAAGTAGATGCGAAAGGTAACTTAATCCAAGCAAATGGAAACTTCAGACCATCTTCGGAAATCAAAATGCACATGCGTGTATATGAAAAAAGACCTGATGTTGGCGCTGTAGTACATGCTCACCCAAGCTACGCTACATCATTTGCTATCGCTGGTATTCCGTTGACACAACCAATCATGCCAGAAGCAGTTATCGCATTAGGATGTGTTCCGATTGCAAAATATGGTACACCTTCTACAATGGAAATTCCAGATGCAGTAGAAGAATACTTACCATACTTTGACCAAGTATTATTGGAAAGCCACGGTGCATTAACATGGGGTCCAGACCTTATGAACGCATATCACAAGATGGAATCTGTAGAATTCTACGCTGAATTATTATACAAATCAAAAATGCTTGGTGGACCAAAGGAATTCGACAAAGAACAAATCGCTAAATTATACGAAATCAGAAGACAAATGGGAATCCCAGGAAAACATCCTGCAAATCTTTGTCCAAACGCAAAAGCAGGTAAAGAAAGCTGCCATAGCTGTGGTGGTTCTTGCTCATGCGGAAGCACTGGAAAAGCAGATGCTGAATTAGTTTCAGAAATCACAAAGAAAGTAATGGCTCAATTAGGAATCAAATAATTAAGGCCATATAGAAAGGAATTGCTATGAACGAGCAGATGATTTCAAAAGCAGTAGAGGAAGTCATCCGCGAGATGACTTCTGAACACGGAAAAAAGGGTCATGTGTGCAAATGTAAAAAGCATAAGATGACATTAGAATTAGCAAAATCCTTAATTGAAAGAATTGAGCAAAAAGCTAGAGAGATTGGTTTGGCTGCAGTGATTGCAGTTTCAGACCAGGCCGGAAGAATAACGGCAGTTCACTGTATGGATGGTGCGTATATCGCCAGCTATGACATAGCAGTGAACAAAACTTTCACTTCGGCAGGACTTAAAATGTCCACTGCGGAATTGGCAAAACTGGCACAGCCGGGACAGCCTTTGTACGGAATCCAACATACAAATGAAGGAAAGATCGTAATCTTTGGAGGCGGAGAGCCGCTTGAAGTGGAAGGAAAAATAATCGGAGCCTTAGGTGTAAGCGGAGGTACGGCAGAGCAAGACACGATGCTGGCAGCCTATGGCAAAGAAATATTTAAGGAGGTAATTTCGTGTCTGTAAATGAACAAATGGTTCAGGACATTGTGAAGGAAGTGATGGCAAAACTTCAACTTCAAGGCGGAGAGCCAGGAAAACAACATGGTGTTTTCGAAGATATGAATGAAGCCATTGCAGCTGCAAAGAAAGCGCAAGTTGAGATTCATGCAATGTCAATGGACCAGAGAGAACAAATTATTTCTAACATCCGTAAGAAAACAAAAGAGAACGCAGAACTCTTTGCACGTATGGGTGTTGAAGAAACAGGAATGGGTAACGTTCCACACAAAATTTTAAAACACATGTTAGTTGCTGAAAAGACTCCTGGAACCGAAGATATTACTACAACAGCATGGTCAGGAGACAGAGGTCTTACTCTGATTGAGATGGGTCCATTTGGTGTAATCGGAGCAATCACTCCTACAACAAATCCAAGTGAAACTATTATCTGTAACACAATCGGTATGTTAGCAGGTGGTAATACAGTTGTATTCAATCCTCACCCGGCAGCTATCAAAACATCATTATATGCAATTAATATGCTGAATGAAGCTTCTATGGAAGCAGGCGGACCGGACAACATTGCTTGTTCTGTTACAAAGCCAACATTAGATACCAGCAAGGTTATGATGTCACATAAAGACATTCAATTAATTGCAGCTACAGGTGGTCCTGGTGTAGTAACAGCAGTGTTATCGTCAGGAAGAAGAGGTATCGGAGCAGGTGCTGGTAACCCACCGGCATTGGTTGATGAAACGGCAGATATCAGAAAAGCGGCAGAGGATATTATAAATGGTTGTACATTTGACAACAACCTGCCATGTATCGCTGAAAAAGAAGTTGTAGCAGTGGATTCGGTTGTATCTGAATTGATGCACTACATGGTTAGTGAACAAGGATGTTACCTTGCATCAAAAGAAGAGATTGAAAAACTGGAAAATACTGTACTCACTCCAAAGGGATTGAACAGAAAATGTGTAGGTCGTGATGCCAAGACATTATTAGGAATGATTGGAGTTACAGTACCAGATAACATCAGATGTATTATTTTCGAAGGTGAAAAAGAAGATAAGCTGATTGCAGAAGAGCTTATGATGCCGATTCTTGGAATTGTAAGAGCAAAAGACTTTGATGACGCAGTAGAAAAAGCTGTATGGCTGGAACACGGCAATCGTCATTCTGCTCACATCCATTCTAAGAACGTGGATCACATTACAAAATATGCAAAAGCAATCGACACAGCTATCTTAGTTAAGAATGCGCCTTCCTATGCAGCATTGGGATTTGGCGGTGAAGGCTACTGTACATTTACAATCGCAAGTAGAACCGGTGAAGGCCTCACAAGTGCAAAATCATTCACAAAACAAAGACGTTGCGTAATGTCAGACAGTTTATGCATACGTTAATGGGAGGTAAAGGAATATGGATATGAATCAAGTAAATGTAGAAGCAATTGTAAAACAAGTACTGGAAGGTATGTTAGAAAAACAATCTGCTCCTGCAGTAAATAAAACAGTAGGTGGTGCGATTCCTAAAACATCAAGAGTAGCGATGCTTACTTCACTTGAACACTACGACATCAAAGAATTCCCAATTCCGGAACTTGGCGATGACGATATGTTAGTAAAAGTAGAAGGCTGTGGTGTTTGTGGAACAGATGCTCACGAATTCAAGAGAGACCCATTTGGATTAATTCCAGTAGTTCTTGGACATGAAGGAACTGGTGAAATCGTAAAAATGGGTAAAAACGTAAAGGTTGACAGTGCTGGAAAACCATTACATGTTGGAGACAAAGTTGTAACATGTATGATCTTCAAAGACAATCCGGACATTACAATGTTTGACCTTAACAAACAAAACGTTGGTGGAGCAGACGTATATGGATTACTTCCGGATGACGATATCCACTTAAACGGATGGTTTGCAGACTACATCGTAATCCGCGGAGGTTCATCAGTATTCAATGTAAGTGATTTGGATTTAGATGCACGTATTTTGATTGAACCATGTGCAGTATTGATTCACGCTGTAGAGAGAGCAAAGACAACAGGAATCTTAAGATTTAACAGCAGAGTAGTAGTGCAAGGATGTGGACCTATTGGTCTGATCTGTATCGCAATTCTTCGTACAATGGGTATTGAAAATATCGTAGCTGTAGACGGAGAACAAAAGAGACTGGACTTTGCAAAAGAAATGGGTGCTACAAAATCTGTAAACTTCAAGGATCACAAAGGTATTGAAGCATTAACAGAAGGTGTAAAAGATGCATTTGGCGGATACTTAGCAGATTTCGCTTTCCAATGTACAGGATCGCCAATCGCTCACGCTAACATCTACAAATTCATCAGAAATGGTGGCGGACTTTGTGAATTAGGTTTCTTCATCAATGGTGGAGATGCAACAATCAATCCACACTTTGATATTTGTTCAAAAGAAATCACAACAGTTGGTTCTTGGGTATACACCTTAAGAGATTATGCAACAACATTTGATTTCTTAAAGAGAGCAAAAGGAATTGGACTTCCAATGTCAAAACTGATTACACACAGATTCCCATTAGAGCAAATCAATGAAGCTCACGTAACAAATCTTAAGATGGAAGGTTTGAAGATTGCGGTTATTAATGAATAGCAATCAGTGAGGTAGATTATGGGAGAAGCAGTCGGTATTGTAGAATTATTCGGGTTGGTTGCAGCATTTGCAGCGGCAGATGCCGGATGCAAGGCGGCGAACGTAACCTTAGAAAATTTTGATAAGAATAAACCTGCAAACGCAGACGCATTACCTGTACCACTTATTGTGGCAGTTAAATTCAGAGGCAGTGTAACGGATGTGGAAGCAGCAGTGGAAGCAGCGGTTAAGAGAGCCAATGAAATCTCTGGGGTAATTACAACTTACATAATTCCAAGACCAGAGGCTGATACAGAAAAGATGTTGAAGCTTAGCGGTTTAGACAAAACAAAATAATAAAAAAACAATAAATAATAAAATTTAATTTTTAGGAGGATTTAAAAATGGTACAACAAGCATTAGGAATGGTAGAAACAAGAGGACTTACAGCAGCTATCGAGGCAGCAGACGCAATGACAAAAGCAGCAGAAGTTACATTAGTAGGAACAGAAAAAATCGGTTCTGGTTTAGTAACAGTTATGGTACGTGGAGATGTTGGAGCAGTTAAAGCAGCAGTAGAAGCTGGTTCAGATGCAGCATCAAGACTTGGTGAATTGGTAGCTACACATGTAATCCCAAGACCACACAATGATGTAGAAAAAATTCTTCCAACCATTTAATTTTAGTCAGATACAAAGGAGTTAATTTCATGGGAAAATCATACGGATTTATTGAGATTCCTAGTACGACGGCAGCGATTGATGCGCTGGATATTATGGTAAAGGCAGCTGATGTAGAGTTTGTTACATGGGAAAAGAAACTCGGTGGCAGACTTGTTACAGTTGTTGTGCAAGGCAGTATTTCTGCAGTAACAGCAGCGGTAGAAGCAGCATCAGAACTCGCAATCAAAGAGCCAGTTGCAAAAGCGGTAATTGCGAATCCCCATGAAGAGATTGTAAGAATCGTGAATCAAAGCGCGAGCCGATTAAAATAGGAGGCAGGAAGCATGGCAGAAGAGAAGAAGACTGCAGCAAAGCCTGCAGCGACAAAAACAACAACTGCGAAACAAGCAGCGAAAGCACCAACAAAGACGGTGCAAAGAGTGAAAACTCAACAAACACAACAACCAAAACAAACACAAACAAAACAAACACAAAAGGAGGATTTTGTAATGACACAACAAGCATTAGGAATGGTAGAAACAAGAGGTTTAGTAGCAGCTATTGAAGCAGCAGATGCAATGTTAAAATCTGCAAACGTAGTATTAGTAGGAACAGAAAAAATCGGTTCTGGTTTAGTATCTGTTATGGTACGTGGAGATGTTGGAGCAGTAAAATCTGCAGTAGAAGCTGGTGCAGCTAACGCTTCAAGACTTGGTGAATTAGTAGCTACACATGTAATCCCAAGACCACACAATGATGTAGAAAAAATTCTTCCAGCAATCAAATAGTAGAACTCTGAAAGGCGGGTTCGAATATGGAAAACAACAATATTGAATTAATCACAAGACTTGTGATGGAAGCGATGGAGAAGAAAGAAAATGCCGGCAATGGTTACATGGTACCAATCGGTGTTTCTGCCAGACATATTCATTTAACACAAGAACATGTTGAAATCTTATTCGGAGAAGGCTATCAATTGACAAAGAAAAAAGAACTGATGGGTGGCCAATTCGCCTCAAACGAATTGGTTACCATCGTTGGTTTAAAACTGAGAGCAATTGAAAATGTAAGAGTTTTAGGGCCTGTAAGAAGTAAATCACAAGTTGAAATTTCTGCAACGGATGCAATTAAGTTGGGAGTGAAAGCACCTATCAGACCATCTGGTGACATTAAAGGTTCTGCTCCAATCGCAGTAGTAGGACCAAAAGGTGTTATCTATCTGAACGAAGGATGTATCATTGCGAAAAGACATATCCATATGGCGCCAAAGGATGCTATGGCAGCAGGTGTAAATGATGGAGATATCGTATCTGTAAAAGCAGATAACGAAAGAGGTACTGTATTTAACCAAGTACAAATCAGAGTTGATGACAGCTTCACTTTAGAAATGCATATTGATACAGATGAAGCAAATGCAGCGAAGATTGCAACAGGTCAGACAGTAACAATTATGAAATAAAAAGTGCAAATCGCAAAAGTTCAGAGCCATCAAGTACTGGTGGCTCTGGATAATAAAAATTGGAGGTAGTTATGCTCGCAGGAAAAGTAGTGGGAAGTGTCGTTGCCACACGCAAAAATGATAAGTTAATAGGAAATAAATTTATGATCGTGGAAATCGTAGATCGAATGAGAGCAACAGAACAACAATTGATTGCGGTTGATAATATTGGCGCAGGAATTGGAGAATACGTTCTTGTTGCGCAAGGAAGTGCTGCTCGTATTGGGTGCGATATGAAAGATGCGCCTGTTGATGCGGCAATCGTTGGAATTATTGATGATGGAACAAGACTGGAGTAGTGATCGTTTATGGAAATGAAAGAGTTAAGCAATATCTTGCAACAAAATGGAATCGTTGGTGCCGGTGGCGCTGGATTTCCAACTTATGCAAAATTAAATGAAAATGCGGAAACAATCATTTTAAACTGTGCAGAATGTGAGCCACTACTAAGATTACATAGACAATTATTGGAAAAGTATGCGCGCGAGATTGTCTCAACCTTCCATATGATGGGGCAGACAATGGGCTCCAAAGATATCGTAATCGGCATTAAAAAAGCATATAAAGGTGCAATTGCAGCACTGAATGAATGTATCGGTGATTACGAAGGAGTCAGACTGGGATTACTGGATGAAGTGTATCCGGCAGGTGACGAAGTAGTACTGATTTATGAAGTAACAGGGAAGGTGGTTGCGCCGGGAGGACTTCCAATCCAAAGTGGCGTGGCAGTATTTAATGTTGAGACGGTTTACAATGTGTACCGTGCTCTTCGTAAGAACACGCCTGTTGTGGATAAATTAGTGTCTGTGGTTGCAGAAGTAAACAACCCTGTAACCGTAAGAGTACCATTGGGATGCACAATCGAAGAAGTGGTACAGATGGCCGGAGGAACAACCACAAAGAATGCAGTATACTTCGTGGGCGGTCCTATGATGGGAAATATAGGTACAGGAGCGCAGCCTGTAACAAAAACAACAAATGCTATTTTGGTTCTCCCAGAAGAACATTTGATTATTCAAAAGAAGAAAAGCAAAGCATCCATTGACTTGAAACGTGCAGCAGCATCATGCTGCCAGTGTACAATGTGTACAGATTTATGTCCACGTAATCGTTTGGGACATCCGATTGAACCACATAAGTTTATGCGTGCAGCCACATGCAAAGATATTCAGGATACAGATACATTTATTAATACCATGTTCTGTTCATCCTGCGGATTATGTGAGATGTATTCTTGTATGCAAGGGTTATCGCCAAGATCATTAATGGCTGATTATAAAGCAGGACTTCGTGCAGCAGGCATCCGACCACCTCAGGGAGTGGTTCCAAAACCGGTGGGAAAAGAACGAGAATATCGAAAAGTTCCTATGGAACGTTTGATGGCGAGACTTGATTTAACAAAATATAATAAAGAAGCACCATTAAATGACGAAATAGCAGATGTGAAGAAGGTTCGTATTATGCTGGGCCAGCATATTGGAGCACCTGCATCAGCTATTGTAAATGTAGGAGATAAAGTAGAAGTTGGACAGATGATTGCACAGCCAGGAAATGGACTTAGCGTTGCAATTCATGCATCCATCAGTGGTACAGTGACAGAAGTCAATGAAAAGTATGTTGTAATAGAGAAATAGGAAGGACGTGCACAAAATGAGTAAGGCAATTGGAATGGTAGAATATAAGACTGTTTCTGCGGGAGTTGTAGCGGCAGATTCACTCGTAAAAACTTCTGATGTAAGCATTATCGAAGCACAGACAGTATGTCCGGGCAAATATATTGTAATTATCACAGGAGATTTAAGTGCTGTTGATGCAGCCGTAAAGAATGCAAAAGTACAACACGGAGAACAGTTGATTAGCAGTTTTGTGTTAGGTAACCCACACGAATCGATTTTTCCGGCGATTTATGGCGCAACAGAAATCGAAGAAGTAGCTGCCCTTGGGATTCTTGAAACATACGATGCTGCATCTATGATTGTAGCAGCAGATGAAGCGGCAAAAACTGCAATTGTAGACTTGATTGAACTTAGACTGGCAAGAGGTATGTGTGGAAAATCATATATGATGTTGACTGGAGAAGTTGCAGCTGTTGAAGCAGCAATCCAGCGTGCAAAGATGACTGTTGCAAAAGAAGGTATGTATCTTGATTCTTCAGTAATTGCACGACCGGACAAACAGATTCGTAAAGCAATTCTGTAAGTTGGAATTGGAGGAAAGAGTATGCTTGCAATAGAAAGACGTAATGCGATATTAGAAAAGTTACAGGTAGAACGACGCGTTGTTGTTAGCGAACTCAGTGCCCTTTATGATGTATCGGAAGAAACAATCAGAAGAGATTTAGATAAGCTTGAGAATGACGGGTATGCCATAAAAAGTTATGGTGGAGCTGTGATTAATGAAAACTCCAACCTTGACTTACCGTACAATGTAAGAAAAAACACAAATGTGTTAGGCAAACAAAAAATAGCGACACTAATCAGCGAGATGGTTCATGATGGTGAAAACATCATGTTAGACGCCAGTTCTACGGCAGTTGCTATCGCAAAAACCTTAAAAAATAAAAAAGATTTGACAGTAATTACCAATTCGTTGGAAATTGCATTGGAACTTATTGAAACACCAGGCTGCAATGTAATCTCAACAGGAGGTCTGGCCACAGGAAGTTCTTTTGCATTGGTTGGAAGTGTGACAGATAAAACCATTCGCTCTTATTATGTGGACAAAGCAATCATATCGTGCAAAGGAATTGATATGTATGCAGGGTTCACGGAGAGCGATGAAAGACATGCCAACAACAAAGCTTCCATGTTTTACATGGCAAAGACCAAGATTCTTGCAATCGACAGTTCTAAATTTAACAAAATTGCGTTTGCGAAAATAGGTGATTTAAAGGAAATTTCAAAAATTGTAACAGATAAGAAACCGGAAGAAGAATGGCTCCAAAAATTCGAAGAATTAGGTGTGGAGTGCATCTTCCCGGAATAAGAGGCAGACATGAAGAGTTTTGAAATCAAGACAAAAATTTTCTTTGGTGATCAGGCATTACAACGATTAAAAGAATTACCTTATAAAAAAGTATTAATTATTACAGATCCATTTGTTGTACAAAGCGGAATGATTGAGATGATTACATCGCCTTTAAAACAAGGCGGTATAGAGTATGACATTTTCAAAGATGTTGTTCCGGATCCGCCGATTGAAAAGATTAGCGATGGTGTTCGAAAATTAATTCAGTACAAACCAGAGGCAATCGTCGCAGTTGGCGGTGGTTCGGCAATCGATTCCTCTAAATCCATTCGTGAATTTGCCAAGAGAGTGGACAATTATGGAGAAGTTGATTTGATTGCAATTCCGACTACAAGTGGTACCGGTTCAGAAGTGACTTCATTTGCGGTGGTTTCTGACAGACAGGCAGAAAGAAAATATCCTTTAGTGTCTAAATCATTGACTCCGGAGGAGACAATTTTAGACGCGGAATTAGTAAAAAGTGTGCCGCCGGCAATTACAGCGGATACCGGTATGGATGTATTAACCCATGCGATTGAAGCATGTGTAAGTATCGAACGTAATGAGTTTGCAACAGCCTTGGCTGAAAAAGCAATTGAAATCTGTGGTGTATTTCTTCTAAGAGCATATCTAGATGGAAATGACACACATGCAAGGCAAAAAATGCACGTTGCATCTTGTCTGGCAGGATTGGCTTTCAACTCAACTTCGTTGGGATTGAACCATGGTATGGCACATCAACTAGGAGCCATGTTCCATATTCCACATGGACGTGCCAATGCCATGTTGTTACCACATATTATTGAATTTAACAGTGATATCAATAAACACAGTAAGAGCCAGAAAGAGTATCTTCCGGCTGTTAAGAAGTATTCCACAGTTGCTCAGATTTTAGGACTTAGCAACTATAATAAGGTGATGACAGTTCGTTCACTGGTTAACTGGGTACAGTTTATGATGAAGGAAATGGACATTCCACTTTCTATTTCCCAGATGGGAATCATCACGGAAGAGGAATACATGAGCAAGATTGATGCAATGGCAGAGGCTGCTTTGGCAGATGGATGTACTGCCACAAACCCACGTGTGCCGACAAAGGCGGATGTGGTGCAGATTTATAAAGACTTATGGTAGAAAAAGAGAACTTCGTTTTGAAGTTCTCTTTTATATATTTGCGTTGACTTTTTTTCTAAAAACGTATTATGATAAAAGAAAACCGAAACGTTTCGGTTTTGATAAAAAGAATTTGGGAGGAACGAATTATGCCATTGGTTACATCGAAAAAAATGTTATTAGACGCAAAAAAAGGTGGATACGCGGTAGGCGCATTCAATGTTGAAAATATGGAGATGGTGAAAGCGGTAATCGCAGCAGCGGAAGAATTAAATGCACCGGTGATGCTTCAGACAACACCATCCACGGTGAAGTATGCCTCTTTAGAGATGTATACAGCAATGGTTGCTGCGGAAGCGAAGAAAGCAACAGTACCTGTATGTCTTCATTTGGATCACGGAAGTAGTTATGAATTGGCAGTTGCCGCCATTGAAGCAGGTTATACGTCAGTCATGATTGATGGTTCCCATGAGTCCTTTGAGGATAATATCGCAGTTACGAAAAAAGTAGTAGAGGTTGCCAAGGCAAAAGGGATTCCGGTAGAAGCCGAGCTTGGAAAAGTAGGTGGAAAAGAAGATGATTTAGAAGCAGATGCGGATACAAATACAGATCCACAGGAAGCAAAAGAATTTGTGGAAAGAACGGGTGTATCTTCTCTTGCAATCGCAATCGGTACAGCACATGGATTTTATGTAGGAACCCCTGTGTTAGACAAAGTAAGAGTTTCAGATATTAAAGCATTAGTGGAGGCACCTTTGGTATTACATGGTGCATCCGGTCTTTCAGAAGAAGATGTAAAAGAATGTGTGGCACGTGGTATGTGTAAAGTCAATTTTGCAACGGAGCTCCGCGCAGCATACACTGATGCAGTGAAAAAATTATTGGCAGAAAAACCAGAAACATTTGATCCAAAGAAATTGGGGATTGTTGGTATGGAAGCAGTAAAGGAAATCGTAAAGAGTCGTATGTTGATGTGTGGATGCCATAACAAAGCAAACTAACCATCAGTAGCACAGTGGGAAATATCCTGGGAGGAGATACCATGAGACAATATTTATTAGGAATTGATATCGGCACAAGTGCTTGTAAGGTTGCCATATTTAGTAAGGATGGAAAGGTAATTGCATCTGCCAGTGGTGATTATTCGGTATACTATCCTCATCCGGGCTGGGTGGAACAGAACCCGGAGGAATGGTGGGAAGCTGTTTGCACAGCTGTTCGCAAAGCATTGGAATTGGGAAATGTTGCGTCGGAGGAGATCGTAGGAGTAGGTGTTGACGGACAGAGTTGGTCTGCAATTGCCGTGGATAAGAATGGAAGTGTTCTTACCAACACACCAATTTGGATGGATACAAGAGCTAAGGATATTTGCGAGGAGCTAAGTGATAAGATTGGGGCAGAACGCATTTTTGAAGTAGCAGGGAACCCTTTTCAACCATCCTATACAACGGCGAAGATTATTTGGTATCAAAGAAATTTACCTGAGGTCTACGATAATATTTATAAGATTTTACAATCAAACAGTTATATTGCCTATAAATTAACCGGTGTCATGAGTCAGGACGTTTCTCAGGGTTATGGTCTTCATTGTTTTGACATGCGAACGGGAACATGGAGTGAGGAGATGTGTGAGGAACTTGGGATTCCAATGAGGATACTTCCGGATATTTATCCATGCCACGCAGTGATCGGAGCCGTAACAGAGGAAGCGGCAAAAGCAAGTGGGCTGCAGGCAGGAACACCGGTTGTAGCAGGTGGCGTGGATGCTGCATGTGGAACACTTGGTACAGGTGTGCTTCGTCATGGAGAGACCCAGGAGCAAGGTGGTCAGGCCGGAGGAATGAGCATCTGTTTGGATACATATCAGGCAGACCCTAGAATGATTTTGGGTTTTCACGTTGTTCCAAACTGTTGGTTGTTACAGGGTGGTACAACCGGTGGCGGCGGTGTGATGCGCTGGATGGAACGAGAGTTTGCCGATTTCGAACGAGAGGAAGGAAAACGTCTCGGAAAAAGTTCTTTGGAACTTTTTAATGAAATTGCAGAAAAGGTTGTACCGGGAAGTGATGGCTTAGTCTTTTTGCCATATATGTCGGGAGAACGTTCTCCAATTTGGGATCCAGATGCAAAGGGAGTATTCTACGGACTGGATTTCAGTAAAACGAAAGGGCATTTTGTTAGAGCAGCTATGGAAGGTGTTGCACTTTCCTTGAAGCACAACTTAGAGGTGGCAGAAGAAGCAGGAGCAGAAGTGAAGGTACTTCGTGCAATGGGAGGCTCGGCCAATTCGCTTTTATGGACGCAGATAAAGTCTGATGTAACAGGAAAGCCAATTGTTGTGCCATCATCTGATACGGCTACCACATTGGGAGCTGCAATATTGGCGGGAGTTGGTATCGGTATGTATGCAGGTTTTGAAGAGGCGGTGGAGATGACGGTTGAGAATAAACGTTTCCATGAACCAAATCATGACAATTTCGAAGTTTATGAAAAGAATTATCAAATTTATTTAGAACTATACAATCAATTAAAAGATACAATGAAAAAATAGGAGGGATATAAGATGAAGGCAGCGGTTGTTTGTGCAAATGAAGATGTGCAATATATAGACTACGAAGAACCACAAGTAAATGCAGGAATGGTGAAGATTCGTGTGAAGGCTTCTGGTATTTGTGGATCAGATGTTCCGAGAGTGTTACATAACGGGGTTCATTTTTATCCAATCGTATTGGGACATGAGTTTTCCGGAGAAGTGGTAGAAATCGGAGAAGGTGTAACTAAGGTGAAGGTGGGAGACAGGGCTACAGGAGCTCCATTACTTCCGTGTTTGGTGTGTGATGATTGTCAGAACGGAAATTATTCTTTGTGCAAGCACTATAGTTTTATCGGTTCCAGACAACAGGGGAGCAATGCAGACTATATTGTGATTCCGGAACGAAACACGGTAATCTTCGATAAAAGCATTTCCTACGAACAGGGTGCTATGTTTGAACCTTCTACAGTAGCGCTACATGGCCTGATGCAAAATGACTACAAAGGCGGTGAATATGTGGCGGTCCTTGGATGCGGAACAATTGGAATTTTCACAATGCAGTGGGCTAAGATTTATGGAGCAAAAAAGGTAGTTGTCTTTGATATCAGTGACGAGAGATTGGCGTTGGCGAAGAAGCTTGGAGCCGATGAGGTGGTCAATACAACAAAAGAGGATTTCATGGCAACTGCAAAAGAAATTACTTGTGGCAAGGGCTACGGCTATGTGTTTGAGACGGCAGGTCAGGTTCCTACCATGCATATGGCGTTTGAATTAGCGGGGAATAAGGCTCATGTATGTTTTATAGGAACACCACACGTAGATCTTACATTCACACCGAAGATGTGGGAAAACATGAATAGAAAAGAATTCAAATTGACAGGTTCCTGGATGTCATATAGTGCACCATTCCCAGGAAAGGAGTGGGATTTGACAGCTCACTATTTTGCTACCGGGCAATTGAAATTCGATCCGGCATTTATTTACAAAAAGATTCCAATGAGTCAGGCTCAGGAAGCATTCCAGTTATTTAAAACACCGGGCTTGGTGCAGGGCAGAATTCTTCTGGTAAATGAAGACTAAGGAGGTTTCTATGATTTTAACAGTTACGCTCAATGCGGCCATTGACAAACGCTATGTGGTAGACGGATTTAAGGTGGGAGAAGTGAACCGAGTAAAAGAGTGTGCCTATACTCCTGGGGGCAAAGGTCTGAATGTTTCAAAACCGGCAGCCATTGCGGGAGCAAAAGTGGTTGCAACGGGGTTTGTAGGAGGACACGCGGGACACTATATCGAGGATTCCTTAAAAGCATTTGGAATTGAGAGTGCATTTTACCACATGGAACAGGAAAGCCGCTCCTGCATCAATATATGGGATGAAGTTAGTCAGGTACAAACGGAATTTCTGGAACCGGGATTTGCGGTAACAGAGGAAGACTTTGAAAGATTTGTTGTGAGGTTTCGAGAATTAGTTCAGGATGCAGACGTGGTTGCCATGTCCGGCAGTGTTCCAAAGGGGTTGGATGGAAGTGCCTATCAAAGACTGGTGGCAGTTGTAAAAGAAGCGGGGAAAAAGGTAATCTTAGATACTAGTGGCGCTCTTTTGACGGCAGGGATTGAGGCAAAACCAACTATGATTAAGCCAAATATCGATGAAATTCGCATGTTGACCGGAAGCACATGTGATGATTTGGATGAGATCATAAGGGCAGCAGAGCAAATTCATAGCGAAGGCGTGGAAATTGTGGCGGTCTCACTGGGGGGAGATGGTTCCATCGTAGTGAGTGATGAAGGTGTATATCGCGCCAGAGTTCCGAAAATCAATGCAGTCAATACAGTTGGATGCGGTGATTCCATGATTGCAGGTTTTGCACTAGGATTGAGTGAAGGCCTTTCTGTGAGCGATACCTTAAGAAAAGCAAGTGCCATTTCTACTGCAGCGGCTTTGCGAGAAGAAACAGGATTCTTTGTAGTAGAAGATATGGAAAGAATTTTTCCGCAAGTGGAAATAGAGAAAATGAAATAGGATAGAGGAGAAATGGGATATGAAAGATATGACTAGTTGGGTAGGCATTTTGGTATTTGGCTGCGGGGTGTACTGTTTGTATGCTGCTTACCAACTGAAAGTAAAAGGGATTGTGAATGCAAATATTTTGCTGAATAAGAGCATAGCATACAAAAAATGCAAAGATATTGAAGGGTACACCAAGGAAATGTTTCCCGTACTGCTTGTGTTTGCGCTTTTGACTACGGCATGTGGTGCCATAGATATGATTCATTCTTTTGTGGTGGACATCCCTGTATTGTACTTAATTAGTTTAGGGTTGTTTTTAATTAGTTTCATCGTGTTTGCGGTGCGTTCTAAAAAATCCAGAGAAAAATATTATATGTAATAAAATAAGAAGGAGGAGCATTATGACATTTATTGATCCGGCGATCGTGCCGAAGAAAAAACTTTACACAGGTGTAGAAATGCCTTGCATGGGTCTTGGAACCTTTGGTTCAGACCGAGTAAGTGCAGAGGAAGTAGCAGGGGCTGTAGCAGGGGCCATACGTGCAGGGTACCGCGTGATTGACTGTGCGGCATGCTATGGCAATGAAGCCCAGATTGGAGATGTATTTCAAGAGGCAATTCAAGAAGGAGTTGTAGAACGAAAAGATCTTTTTATCATGTCAAAGGTTTGGAATGACATGCACAGAGATGTGGAGACTGCTTGCAGAAAAAGTATTGCAGATTTAAAATGTGATTATTTGGACATGTACTTTATTCATTGGCCATTCCCAAATTATCATGCACCGGGATGCGATGTGGATTCAAGAAATCCGGATTCGAAACCTTTTACGGTGGAAGAATTCATGGATACCTACCGTCAATGTGAAGAACTGGTAGAAAAAGGTTTGATTAAACATATCGGTATTTCTAATATGACGATTCCGAAAATGGACGCAACCCTTCATTTGATGAAGATAAAACCGGCTGCAGCTGAAATTGAGATGCATCCTGCATTTCAACAAAGGGAAATACAGGAGTATTTAGAAGCAAGGGACATTGCTGTTATCGGATATATGCCGATTGGTTCTCCGAGAAGACCGGAAAGAGATATTATGGAAGAGGATGTCAATGACCTTGCTATGTCGGAGGTGGTTCAGATTGCCCAGGCTCATGGTGTACATCCGGCAATCGTTGCCCTCAAATGGGCCCATCAAAACGGACAAATTCCGATTCCGTTCTCGGTTCATAATTATGTTGCAAACTTAAAATGCATCACTGAAGATCCACTGACAGAAGAAGAGATGGCAATTATGGCCACCTTGGAGCGTGGAAACAGACTGGTAAAAGGACATGTATTCCTGTGGGAAGGTGCAAAAGATTGGCACGACTTGTGGGATGAAGATGGTGTAATCGTAAAATAAAAAAGGCTTTCCCACAAATGTTGGGGTGCAGACAGAAAAAAGATAAGGATTTATGCAATGATTGATTTGCATAAATCCTTATTTTGCGTTTCTATTCTTTTTCGGCCACATCAGGATGCACATAGTTGAGTTGAAGTGCTTTGTATTCGGCGGTGTCAATATTAAAAAGGACAATGTTGCCCTCATCCATATACCACACGTTTCCGCCTCCCAATTGAGGGTTGTAGTCGCTTTCTCCATATTCTGCAGTTATTTCGGCACATAGTTCATCATATAAAGTATTTAATTCTTCTGAAGAATCTGTGCTATAGCCCCATGCCATGGATACTAGTTTTTCTGCCTCATCGAAGATATAATATACGGTTCCCTCATGACCTTTGTACTCTTTGGAGAAAAGGTAGGATTTTCCGTTATAAATAGAGTCCCTTGTCTCAATTGGTTCCCCACTGGAAGATTTAATTTCTTCTAATGTATTATCCCATGTAATCTCTGTGAAAGGACAAGTGACAAGTTCCGTTTCTTTTTTGCAGCCACTCATGCATAGGAAACAAAAAAGCATGGCGAGCAGCAGAGACGTTATTCTTCGTGTACGTTTCATAATAACCTCCGTAGTAAATCTCATTATTGATGTGTCTATTATACAATGATTTTTCAATAAAAGAAATGGGAAAATAATTTTCAGAAAATAAAGGGTGAATTTATTGACTTGTGCAACAATAGTGTGATTTAATAAAAACAGAAGGTGAAATGATTGTAAACAAAAGGAGAAAATGTGAGAGAATGGCAGCAACAATAAAGGACGTGAGGGAACGCACAGGATTATCCATGGCGACCATATCAAAGTATCTTAATGGTGGGAATGTACTTCCTGAGAATCGGGTTTTAATTGAGGAAGCGATTAAAGAACTGAATTATGAAGTGAATGAAATTGCCAGAGGTTTGGTGAAGAATAAAACAAAGACGGTAGGAATTATAGTCTATGATATATCCAGCTATTTTTCTAGCAATATTTTGCATTACATAGGTCAGGAATTGCGGAAGAGTGGCTATGCAATGATGATTTGTGATTCCTGTAATAATGAGGAGATAGAAGCGGAGAATTTGAAGTTTTTAATTAATCGTAAGGTGGACGGAATCATTGTGTTACCGGTAAGTTCAAGTGGTGCATTTTTGGAACCTGCGAAAATAGCTGAAATTCCCGTTGTGCTTGTGGATAGGACCATACAGGATGATGCCTTTGATTGCGTATGTATTGATAATCGAGGTGCAGCATTTCGTGCGGTGGACATTCTAATAAAGAATCATCACAAAAAGATAGCAATCATAGGTTCAAATAAAGCGGATACAGGGCTTGAACGAATGAAAGGTTACTGTGAAGCGTTGGAACAGGCAGGAATTGCAATCCAAGATCAGTATGTTAAGTTGGGCGATTTTTCCGTAGATGAAGGATTTCGATATATGAAGCAGCTGATGGAGTTGGAGGATAAACCAACAGCCGTCTTCCTCAGCAATTATGAAACGGCTTTGGGCGGGATTATGGCGTTAAATGAGTCGGACTTATCTTGCCCGGAGGATATTTCCATAATAGCATTTGATGATTTGCTCGTTTCAAATGTTGTTCGCCCTAGTCTATGGCTGGTGGTGCAGCCTATGGAAGGTATGTGCAGTAGTGCAGTGAAAGTGCTGCTGGAACATATTGAAAAAACTAGGGAGGAGGAGCCTGCAAAAATCAGTTTCAATGCAAAAATTCGACAAGGTTCGTCCATAAGAGACATAGGGTGAAACGTTTCACTCATTGTTAAAAAGATAACAAACATTATTGGAAATAAAATAGCCAGTTTACTGAAATTCATATTGACGAGTGGAAGATATAATAGTATAATTGCACTATAGAATAAGAAATCGAACAAAGAAAGTGTGGAAAATGACGAAATCGCGGTGCGCGAAACGTTACGCGCTAGAACAGTGATTTCCCGTTATAGACAATCGGAGTTCGATTTTTTGTGGCATTATTTATGGAGGAGGAATAAAGGTGGAAAAAATCAAACAAAATGCATTTGTAAAGAAGGTGGGCTTCAATAGAATTGTCCTCGTATTTGTAGCAATTCTGATGTATGTGGCATTTGGGATTTTAACGAATGGAAGTTTCTTTGGACAGAGTATCCTTTTGAATGTCTTCAACTATGTGTACTTTCTTGGCTTCCTAGCATTAGGAGTAACGTTTGTAATTGCTACCGGTGGAATTGATTTCTCAATTGGTCCAGTTATGTTTTGTTGTTCCTTAATTGCAGGTTACAGCTTTAGTACATATGGTTTACCAATGGGACTTGCAATTGTGCTTAGTATTGGAATTGGCTTAGCATTTGGTATTTGGAATGGGTATTTGGTAGCATATTGGAAAGTACCTCCATTTATCGTATCAATGGCAAGCATGAACATTGCAAAAGGTCTTGGAATGCTGTTTACAAAGACACAGACAGTAAGCTGGCCAACATCAACACAGGAAGGCGGATGGATTCGTAACATCATTTCCTTTAATGGTATTCCAACAGGACTTATTATTTTCTTGTTGATTGCAGTGGTTTGTGCAGTAATCCTGAATAAGACGAAGATGGGACGTTACATGCTTTGTCTTGGAAGCAATGAAGAAGCTGTCAGACTTTCAGGTGTAAATGTAAAGAAATGGAAAATGCTTGCGTATGTAATTTGCGGTATTTTAGTAGGAATCGCATCGTTATTCTTTGTGGCGAAGTACACAACAGTAAAACCTGGTGGTGGAGATCAATATAATAATGAAGCAATTGCCGGTTGCGTAATGGGTGGAACTTCTATGGCAGGAGGACTTGCATCTATCAGCGGTACGGTGATCGGAGTATTCATCATTGCTCTTTTACAGGAAGGTATTCTTGCACTGAGCTTCCCGAAGGATTATCAATTGATTATTACGGGACTCATTGTTATCGTAGCAGTATATTCAGACGTTGTCGCAAGACGCAGAAAGAATTAGTAACAGCTTCGGGTAAATAGAAAGGCAAGGTGAAAAAATGGGCGATATTATTTTGACGATGAAAGGGATTGACAAATCTTTCCCAGGTGTTCATGCTCTGGATCATGTGGATTTGGAAATCAGAAAAGGTGAGGTTCTTGCACTGATGGGTGAAAATGGTGCAGGTAAATCTACATTAATGAAGGTATTAACCGGAATTTATAAAAAAGATTCAGGTACAATTACATATGAAGGAAAAGAAATCGAGTTTAAAAACACTAGAGAAGCACAGGATGCAGGTGTTGTAATTGTACATCAAGAATTAAATATGTTAGGTCATTTGACCGTTGCACAGAATATTTTCATCGGACGCGAATTCAAAAAGGGAATCGCGATTGATGATAAGAAGATGAATGAAGAAGCTGCAAAGCTTTTCAAAAAATTGAATATCGACATTGATCCGACAGAGACAATGTCAAACCTTACAGTAGGAAAGCAACAGATGTGTGAGATTGCAAAAGCAATTTCCTTTGATGCAAAGATTATTATCTTTGACGAGCCATCTGCAGCACTTACTGAATCTGAAATCGAAGAGTTGTTTAAGATTATCAGAGACCTTAAGAAACAAGACATCGGTATGGTTTACATTTCACACCGTATGGATGAAATCAAAGTAATCACAGACCGTGTAACGGTAATGCGTGATGGTACATATGTAGGAACATTGATTACAAACGAATGTACAAAAGAAGATATCATTAACATGATGGTTGGTCGTGTAATTTATGAAGATCCAAAGACACACAGTATGGTACCGGAAGATGCACCGGTTGTTCTCAAAGTAGAACACTTGAATGCAGGAAAGATGGTACAGGATGTTAGCTTTGAACTTCGTAAAGGAGAAATCCTTGGTTTCTCAGGTCTTATGGGTGCCGGACGTACAGAGACAGCGCGTGCTCTCTTTGGGGCTGACCCGAAAGACAGCGGAGATATCTATATCAATGGTGAAAAGGTTACTATTAACAATCCACAAGATGCTGTTAAATGTGGTATCGGATATCTTTCTGAAGATAGAAAGAGATTTGGTATTGTAGTGCAAAAGACGGTTGCTGAAAATACCACAATGGCTACTTTAGAATCTTACATGAATGGAATTTTCATTGATAAGAAGAAAGAGGAAGAAGTGGCAAAGAAATATGTGGATGCATTGGCTACTAAGACACCAAGCATTGACCAATTGGTTGTAAACTTATCCGGTGGTAACCAACAGAAAGTAGTTATTGCAAAATGGTTAACACGTGATAGCCAGATTTTGATCTTCGACGAACCTACAAGAGGTATTGACGTCGGTGCAAAAAATGAAATTTATAAATTGATGAATAAGTTGGCAGCAGAAGGAAAATCAATCATCATGATTTCTTCTGAAATGACAGAAATCCTGCGTATGAGCGATAGAATCGTTGTTATGTGTGAAGGTAAGAAGACCGGAGAACTTGACATCTCAGAAGCAACACAGGAAAACATCATGAACCTGGCAACCAGAGAAATTGATTAGGAGGGAAAGACATGGCGAAGAAAAGAAAATTTAACCTAATTTCAGGACGTGAGGCCATCGTACTCTTAATTGCTATCTTAATGGCTGCGTTCTTCTGTATTAATGCAAGTTTTAGAACATACCCAACATTGATTACCATTGCAAACAATGCATATTATATTTCTTTGATGGCAATGGGTGTTGCGTTTCCGTTGATTACGGGCGGTGTAGACCTTTCCATTGGTACAGGACTTGTTTGTTACGCATTGATTGGCGGACATTTGATGGTTACATATGACATGCCTGTAGCAGTAGGACTTATTGCTTGTGTACTTTCAGGTGCACTCATCGGTGTACTGAATGGTGTATTGGTAGCGATTATGGACTTACCACCATTCCTTGCAACACTTTGTACTTGCATGATTACACGTGGACTTGGTTCCGTATTGTTTGCAAGCCGCATGGTTACCTGGCCATCTGCTTTTACAGAAAAAGGATGGTACATCAAGGCATTTAAGATTACCACAGAAAGTGGAACAATCATTCCTGTGGGTATCGCAGTTGTTGTAGTGATTATGCTTCTTATGTCTTTTGTATTAAAGAAGACAAAGATTGGACGTTACACAATTGCAATTGGAAGTAATAAAGAAGCAACCAGACTTTCTGGTGTAAATGTAAGATTTTACCACATCTCAGCTTATGTAATTTCCGGTGTGTTTGCTGGTCTTGCAGGTATTGCTTATGCAGCAATCTTCGGTGTAGTACAACCGGGTGCAGGTGCTGGTACAGAGCTTGACGCCATTGGTGGAGCAATTGTAGGTGGTGTATCTGCAACAGGAGGTTACGGAACAATTTTCGGAACATTCCTTGGTGTAATCGTAATCTGTTTGATGAAGGTTGGATTACCTTTCATTGGATTACAGGCAAACTGGCAACTCATTGTTACAGGTCTTGTATTAATCGGTGCAGTACTTGTTGACGTTGCGAAAAAGAAAAAATAAAACTTTATATTTCAAGATTATGATGTCGGAAAGACTTCATATATAAAAAATTATCCAATAAGGAGGACAACAAAATGAAAAAGAGAATTTTAGCATTATTACTTAGCTCTATTATGGTAATGGGCTTAGCAGTAGGATGCGCAAGCGAGCCAGCAGGCAGCGAAGGTGAAGGAGATGGAAAGGAATTACAATTCGAAATTATGGTTAAGAGTTTCCAATCTTCATACTGGCAAGCAGCTGTAACAGGTGTTGAAAAGGCTTGTAAAGAACTCGGTGTAAAAGCAAACTGTGACGGACCTAACATGGAATCTGATATTGCTGACCAAGTTAAAATGCTTGATGCTGCAATCGAAAAGAAACCAGACGGAATTGGTTTAGCAGCTTGTGATGCTTCTGCTGTTATCGAATCTCTTGGAAAAGCTTTAGAAGCTAAAATCCCTGTAGTATGTTTTGATGCTGGTGTTCCAGATGCTCCAGAAGGATCTGTATACGCTACAATCGCTACAGACAACAAAGCAGCTGGTGCTGAAGCAGCAGTTAACATGTTCCCAGTTATCAAAGACTTAATTGTTAAAGCTACAGCAGATGCTCCTGTAAGAATCGGTGAAGTTAACCAGGATGCAACAGGTGCTAACATTATCGACCGTGGTCTTGGATTTATCGACAAGATGATCGAACTTTGTA
The DNA here is from genome assembly GCA_045648725.1 of Faecalimonas sp. Taxonomy (GTDB): domain Bacteria; phylum Bacillota; class Clostridia; order Lachnospirales; family Lachnospiraceae; genus Faecalimonas. The sequence goes on along the minus strand of JAZRON010000108.1, from coordinate 5,799 downwards.
CAGCAGCTGGCAAAAAAGTAGCAGTTATCGGTAACGATGCATACGTTAACGGATGCTCAGACAAAGGTGACGAAGCTACTGCAGAAGTTATCATCGAAGTAGCAGTTCCTGCACAAACAGACGTTGCTACATCTGCAACAGAAGCACAAAAGATCATGGCTAAAACAGACACAATCGCTATCTTCGGTTCAAACGAAGTAACAGCAAACGGTGTTATCGTAGCTGATGAAAGTATCAACAAATTAAATGCTGATCCTGCAAAAGGTATCGTAGCAGCTGGTTTCGATGCTGGTACAAAACAAAAAGATGCAATCAGAGCTGGTAAATTCCTTGGTTCTGTAACACAATCTCCATTAATGATGGGTTATGAATGTATCAAAGCTTTAGTAGCTATTAACAATGGCGAAGAAGTAGCTGATATGCCAATGGCTGGTTACTGGTATGATACAAAGAACATGGAAGATGCTGACATCGCTCCAAACCTTTATGACTAATCTCTTATAGAAGTAGATACATATAGGATATAAAAAGGAAAAAGGAACCGGTTTTCCGGTTCCTTTTTTGAAAAACATTGCTGCAACAGGAGGAATTATATGCTGGAACATAGTGCAATGATGTTTGATAAAATGAAAAGCCAGATGAAACATTTAAAAAAGAAAAATTATGAAACAAACATGGCGGAATTTTTAAAGGAACATGGTCATTACTTTAAAGAAATGACGGATTATATGGATGCATCTGAGAATAAAGACGATGCAGTAAGAGAGATTGCAGTGTGCTTTGTGAATGAGGTGGAGAACAAATTTGCGATAGGAAGAAGAAGCAGAGTTCCACAGCATATACAGGTAGATTTGAATTTCTTTATGATATATTATGTATTCCCGGCAATTTTAAAGACAGAGCATGAACAATGCAAAGCAGTTGCAGATGCAATTTGTAGTGAATGGGGAACTCGTTTTAAAGATAGTAAGATAGGTTATACCGATTACGATACGTTGTTCAACTCATTTAGGGAAAAAATATTCGGGATTTTTTAACTATGATTATAACATTGCTTGTTAGCAATGATTATATAAAACATACCATTGAAAGGAGGAATAGTTTTGGACACAGAAAGAAAACAGGTTCTGGCGTTTGATTTTGGAGCTTCCAGTGGAAGGGCGATCTTAGGACGGTTGGAAGATGGGAAAATCGTAATGGAAGAAGTACATAGATTTTCTAATGATCCGGTTATGATTGGCAAGACCATGTACTGGGACACCTTAAGACAATACTTTGAAATCAAACAGGGGATTATTAAGGCCAAACAAAAAGGTGGATTTGAAAGTATTGGTATTGATACTTGGGGTGTCGACTTCGGACTGCTGGATGAGCATGGTGTCTTATTAGAAAGTGCTATACATTACAGAGATGATAGAACAGTTGGAAGACAGGAAGAAGTATTTAAGGTGATTCCGCAAGACGAGGTTTATAATCGAACAGGAATTCAATTTAATAATTTCAACACAATTTTTCAACTGTATTCTTTGGTGCAGGACAGACCATGGCTGCTTGAAAGAGCAGACAAACTATTATTAACACCGGATTTGTTCAACTATTTCCTTACAGGAGAAAAGAAAGCAGAATATACGATGGTTACAACCACACAGTTAATGGATGCTAAAACGAAGAACTGGTCAGATGACCTGATGGAAACGCTTTCTATTCCAAGAAAGATATTCCCGGAAATCGTGTCGAGTGGTACTGTGGTTGGTGAAATTAGCGAAGATATTTGTAATGAATTGGGTATTAGACCAGCAAAAGTTGTAGCAGTAGCAAGTCACGATACACAGAGTGCTGTTGTTGCCGTTCCAACACAAGAAGATGATTTTATCTTTATCAGTTGTGGTACATGGAGCTTGTTTGGTACTGAATTGAAAGAAGCGGTAATCAATGAAACATCTTACCAATTAGATGTGAGCAATGAAGGGGGATATGGAGACACCTTTACGTTCTTGAAAAATATCATTGGATTATGGCTTGCCCAAGAAAGCAGAAGACAGTGGATACGTGAAGGGAACGAATATGGTTTTGGTGAGTTGGAGGTTATGGCTACTCAGGCAGAACCATTCCAAAGCTTTATTGATCCGGATTCTCCGGAATTTAATACGGCAGGAGATATTCCAAGTAGAATTCGTGCATTCTGTGAGAGAACAGGTCAAAAGGTGCCGGAAACAATTGGCGATATTATGTGCTGTATCAATCAAAGTTTAGCATTAAAATATCGTTATGCACTGGAACAAATTGAAGCATGCACTGGCAAACACTTCAATATGATTAACATGATTGGTGGCGGTATTCAAAGCAAATTGCTCTGTCAGATGACAGCAAGCGCAAGTGGACGAAAAGTATTAGCTGGCCCAGTGGAAGCAACTGCTTTAGGAAATATAGCAGTGCAATTAATGTCACTTGGCGAAATTAAAGACATGAAAGAAGCTCGCCAAATCGTAGCTAACTCAGAAAAAACATATGAGTATTTCCCGCAAGACAAAGAAAAATGGGATGCTGCATATGAAAAATTTAAAACAATTATTCAAAAATAAGGAGGAAACAAAAAATGGCAGAAAGCAGATTAATCGGTGGATATCCAGTAATTGGTATCAGACCAACAATCGACGGTAGAAGAGGAACTTTAAAAGTTCGTGAAGGTCTTGAAGATCAAACTATGGGCATGGCACTCCGTGCAAAAAAACTTTTTGAAGAAAACCTTAAATATTCTAACGGCGAACCAGTAAAAGTTGTTATCGCTGACACAACAATCGGACGTGTACCAGAAGCACCAGCTTGTGAAGAAAAATTCAGAAAAGAAGGCGTACAAGTTACTCTTACAGTAACACCATGCTGGTGCTACGGTTCTGAAACAATGGATATGAACCCAGAAACAATCAAAGGTGTTTGGGGCTTCAATGGTACAGAAAGACCAGGTGCTGTATACTTAGCATCAGTTCTCGCTACACATGCACAAAAAGGACTTCCGGCATTTGGTATCTATGGACATGAGGTTCAAGATTTAGATGATACAACAATTCCGGCAGACGTTGAAGAAAAATTATTAAGATTTGGTCGTGCAGCTGTTGCAGCAGCTTCTATGAGAGGAAAATCTTACTTACAAATCGGTTCCATCTGTATGGGTATCGGCGGATCTATCATTGACTCTGACTTCTTAGAAAGCTACTTAGGTATGCGTGTAGAATCAGTTGACGAAGTAGAAATCATCCGTCGTATGACAGAAGGTATCTATGACGAAGCTGAATTCCAAAAAGCTTTGGCATGGGCAAAAGAAAAATGTGCAATTGGATTCGACAAGAACCCAGATGAATTAAAAATGTCAGAAGAAAAGAAAGCTGAACAATTTGAATTCGTAGTTAAGATGGCAGTTATCTGCAAAGACTTAATGAACGGAAACAAGAACTTACCAGCTGGTTGTGAAGAAGAAATGGTTGGACACAATGCTCTTGCAGCAGGTTTCCAAGGACAAAGACAATGGACAGACTTCTATCCAAACGGTGACTTCGCAGAAGCTATCTTAAACAGTTCATTTGACTGGAACGGAGCAAGAGAACCATACATCCTTGCAACAGAGAATGACGTATTAAACGGTATTTCAATGTTATTCATGAAACTCCTTACAAATACAGCTCAAATTTTTGCAGACGTACGTACATACTGGAGCGGAGATGCTATTAAGAGAGTGACAGGATATGAACTTGAAGGAAAAGCTAAAGATTCTGATGGTGTTATCCACTTAATCAACTCAGGTGCTGCATGTCTTGATGCTAACGGACAATCAAAAGATGCTGAAGGCAACGGTGTAATCAAACCTTGGTATGAAGTAACAGAAGAAGACCAAGATGCTATGCTGGCGGCTACAACATGGAACCCGGCTGACAACGGTTATTTCCGTGGCGGCGGATTCTCGTCTCGTTTCTTAACAGAAGCAGAGATGCCATGTACAATGATTCGACTGAACCTTGTGAAAGGTATTGGACCAGTTCTTCAAATCGCTGAAGGTTGGACTGTAAAATTACCAGACCAAGTTTCTGACATCTTATGGAAACGTACAGACTACACATGGCCATGTACATGGTTTGCACCAAGATGTACAGGCGAAGGTGCATTTGCTACAGCTTACGAAGTAATGAACTGCTGGGGAGCTAACCATGGTGCTATTTCTTACGGACACATCGGTGCTGACCTTATCACAATGTGCTCTATGTTAAGAATTCCAGTTTGTATGCACAACGTACCAGAAGAAAAAATCTTCAGACCAGCTGCATGGAATGCATTCGGTATGGACAAAGAAGGCGCTGACTACAGAGCATGTGCTACATACGGACCATTATACAAATAATAAAATTACATAAATAATATGTACATAGCATGAAAGCTTACGCATCCTGCGTAAGCTTTGTGCACAAAAAGGAGAGAAAATTATGTTAAAAGGTATTCCTTCAATTTTATCACCAGAATTATTAAAGGTATTATGTGAAATGGGACATAGCGACAGATTAGTAATCGCTGATGGTAACTTCCCTTCAGAATCAATGGGTAAGAATGCAATTGTAATTCGTATGGACGGACATGGTGTTCCGGAAATTTTGGATGCGATCCTGCAAGTGTTCCCACTTGATACATATGTAGAAAAACCAGTAAACTTAATGGAGTTAATGCCTGGAGATGTTGGCAAAGTGGAGACTCCAATCTGGGATACCTACAAAGAAATCGTTGCAAAACACGATGCACGTGGGGCAGAGGCAGTTGGAAATATTGAACGTTTTGCATTCTATGATGAAGCAAAAGAAGTATACTGCATTATTGCTACAGGTGAAACAGCTATTTATGCTAACGTAATGCTACAAAAAGGTGTTGTAATTAACTAATCAACATAAAACTAGGGCTTTGAGTATGAAACTCAAAGCCCTAAAATTTTAATTATCATCATCGTCTTCATCAAGATCATTTTCGTAAAAATCATCTGGCAGATAGATATGAACTTTCTCGATTCGATTCTTGTCAAGAGAATCAACAACCATGCGGATCCCTTTCTTTACAATCACTTCATCCTTTTCGTCAGGAAGACGATCAAGTTGTTCGATGATATAGCCGCCTAAAGAGTCGTAGTCCTCTGATTCTAATTCTAAATCAATGCGATCGTTTAAGTCGTCTAGGTTCATGGAACCTTCCACAACAAATTCAAAGTCACTTAATTGCTTGAAGAATTCTTCTTCATTTTCATCATATTCATCGTGGATTTCTCCAACGATTTCTTCTAAGATATCTTCTAATGTAATAAGTCCGGCTGTCTCGCCATATTCGTCTAAAACAATGGCAATATTTAAAGAAGCCTGTCGCATTTCTACAAGTAATTCAGAAATGCTTTTATGTTCATGAGTAAAGTAAGCTTCACGTAAGATGTCGCGTATATGGAATTCCTTTGTGTTGTCAAACAAAAGTAAATCCTTCATATTAATTGTACCAATTACATTATCAGTTGTTTCTTCGTAAACAGGAAGTCTGGTAAACTTGTCCTCGCGAAAGATTTCTAGTAGTTCATCGTAAGAACTTTCCACATCGGCGAAAATCACATGGACTCTTGGGACCATAACGTCTTTGGCCTTTGCATCTCCTAAGTCGAACACATTATAAATCATTTCTTTTTCTTCTTCTTCAATAACACCATCTTCATGGCTTACGTCTACAATTGTACGAAGCTCATTTTCAGTCATAGCGTGATTCTTATCGTTTGGATCAACGCGAAGG
>JAZRON010000107.1:0-16777 GCA_045648725.1 Faecalimonas sp. | reverse complement strand
ACAAAAGAATTAGTTGCAATCTGTGCAGAAAAAGGAATGTCACTTGAAGCTGAAGTTGGTTCAATCGGTGGAGAAGAAGACGGTGTAGTTGGTAGAGGAGAATGCGCAGATCCTAACGAATGTAAAGCAATCGCTGACTTAGGCATTGATATGTTAGCAGCAGGTATCGGTAACATTCATGGAAAATATCCTGCAAACTGGGAAGGATTAAGCTTCGAAACATTAGATGCAATTCAACAATTAACAGGAGATATGCCTTTAGTGCTTCATGGTGGTACAGGTATTCCTGAAGATATGATTAAAAAAGCAATCGATTTAGGTGTTGCTAAGATTAACGTAAACACAGAATGTCAATTAGCATTTGCAGCAGCTACACGTGAATACGTAGAAGCTGGAAAAGATTTACAAGGTAAAGGATTTGACCCTCGTAAATTATTAGCTCCAGGATTTGAAGCTATCAAAGAAACTGTAAAAGTTAAAATGGAATTATTCGGTTCTGTTAATAAAGCTTAATCAGTACATATTATAAATAAAGGGTTCCGTATGGAACTCTTTATTTTTTTCTTGCATTTACGACAAAATTAGAGTATTTTAGTTGGTATGAAGGATTATCACAGAAAGGCGAAAGAAATATGAGCGAACACATGAATGTAGTAGACATATTTGGAGAAAATGTTTTTAATGACGCTGTTATGCAGGCTAGATTGCCGAAAAAAGTATATGTGGAGTTAAAGCGTACCATTCAAGAAGGAAAAGAATTGGAGCCATCCATTGCAGACGTTGTGGCGCATGAGATGAAGGAATGGGCGATTGAAAAAGGAGCAACCCATTATTCCCACTGGTTTCAACCACTTACCGGAGCTACGGCAGAAAAACATGATGCATTTATTTCTGTGCCAAAATCTGATGGTAAGGTACTTATGGAATTTTCGGGAAAAGAATTGATTAAAGGTGAATCAGATGCTTCATCTTTCCCGTCCGGAGGGCTTCGTGCAACATTTGAAGCAAGAGGATATACAGCTTGGGATTGTACATCGCCTGCATTTATTAAAAAAGATGCTACGGGCACAGGAGCTATCCTTTATATTCCAACTGCGTTTTGTTCTTATACAGGAGAGTCGTTAGACCAAAAGACACCGCTTCTTCGTTCTATGGAAGCGATTAACAAGCAGGCGCTTCGTTTGATTCGTCTGTTTGGAAATACAACATCACAGAAAGTTACACCGTCTGTAGGTGCAGAGCAAGAATATTTCCTGATTGACCGTGACCAATATTTAAAAAGAAAAGATTTGGTATTTACGGGGAGAACCTTGTTTGGGGCTATGCCTCCAAAAGGTCAGGAATTGGACGACCATTATTTTGGGGCGATTCGTGAGCGTATTGCACTCTTTATGAAAGATGTGAATAAAGAACTCTGGAAATTGGGGGTATCAGCAAAGACGCAACATAATGAAGCGGCACCTGCGCAACATGAGCTTGCGCCGATTTTTGAACAATGTAATGTGGCAGTTGACCATAACCAGTTGGTGATGGAAACCTTAAAACAGGTTGCCTATCGCCACAATCTCCATTGTCTCTTGCATGAAAAACCATTTGCAGGAGTGAACGGTTCCGGTAAACACAATAACTGGTCTCTAGGTACAGATGATGGAATCAATCTTCTTGATCCGGGGAAAAAGCCACATGATAATATTCAGTTTTTGTTGATTTTGACATGTGTGCTTCGTGCTGTCGACAGACATGCTGAACTTCTTAGAGAGTCCGCAGCAGATGTGGGAAACGATCATAGATTGGGAGCCAATGAAGCGCCACCAGCAATTATTTCTGTGTATTTAGGAGAACAATTAGAGGACGTGCTGGATCAGTTGGTTAGCACAGGTTCTGCTACACATAGCCTTAAGAGACAACGATTGGAAACAGGTGTACATACTCTTCCGGAGTTTGCAAAAGATGCTACAGACAGAAATAGAACAGCACCATTTGCGTTCACTGGAAATAAATTTGAATTCCGTATGGTAGGTTCCAGAGATTCTGTTGCTTCTTCTACCATTGTTTTAAATACAATTGTGGCAGAGGCATTTGCGGAGGCTTGCGATTATCTGGAACAGGTAGAAAACTTTGATGTGGGTGTACGTGATTTAATCAAGCAGTATGCCGTAGAACATGAAAGAATTGTATTTAATGGTAATGGTTATTCAAAGGAATGGGTAGAAGAGGCTGCAAGAAGAGGGCTTCCGAATCTGCCGACTATGGTTGAGACTATCCCTTATTTGACGACAGACAAAACAGTAAATCTGTTTGAAAAGTTTGGTGTATTTACAAGAACTGAACTAGAATCCAGAGCAGAGATTAATTATGAAACATATGCCAAGGTAATCAATATTGAATCCAGAGCCATGATCGATATTGCAAGTAAACATATCATTCCTGCAGTAATTAAGTATATTACGTCGTTGGCAACATCTATTAATGAAGTGAAAGACGCTTATGCACTGGCAGACGTAAGTGTACAAAGTGAATTATTGGAACAGTCGTCAAAGTTACTTACAGATACAAGGAATGCGTTGAAACAATTAATTGAACTGACAGACAAAGCAGCGTGCATGCGAAGAGGGAAAGCACAGGCAGAATTCTTTAAAGATGAAGTTGTGCCTGTTATGGTGGCGCTTAGAGCACCGGTGGATGCGTTGGAGATGATAGTAAATAAAGAAATGTGGCCAATGCCTTCTTATGGTGATTTGTTATTCGAAGTATAGTTTATGTTTAAGAAAGGGACAACTTAGATGAGTTGTCCCTTTTTATAATGAAATGTTAGAAAAAAAGTAAAAAGGCCGATGGGGGAGCCATCAGCCTTTTTGAGGGGAGTATAAATAATTAATAAGGGGTTGTAGGAAATACTTTCCTACGCTCCTTAGTATAATATACAAAAAGAAAAAACACAAGCAAAAAAATAAAAAAATGTGGAAAATAATGGCATTTTAGAGGTTGTGCATAAAAAAAACTGACTGAGACATACTAGAATTGTACCAATTAAATCTTAGGAGGAAAGAATTATGGACAAAAATAATGCTTCAAGAAATGCAAGCAACTACTCAAACAACAATAACAACAACTACAACAATGCAAGCAAAAATGCAAACAACAACTCAAACAACAACTCAAACAATAACTCAAGCAAAAATGCTAGCAATTATTCAAACAACAATAACAATGCTAGTAAAAACACAAGTGGTTCAAACGCAAACAACCGTTAGTGTAAAATATAAAAAAGAGGCCGAAAAGGTCTCTTTTTTATTATGTGATAGGATACTTTGTTCTTTCACAGTTGACAGTTATATGAGATACACGTAATATAAAAGAGGAAAGAAGCAGGAGGAGATCATGAAAAAGGTAGAACTGATTGCACCGTGCCATTTTGGACTGGAAGCTGTGTTAAAAAGAGAGATTTATGATTTAGGTTATGAGATTGCAAGCGTAGAGGATGGAAGGGTGTCCTTCTATGGGGACATGGAGGCAATCTGTAGAGCGAATATATTTTTGAGGACTGCCGAAAGAATCTTATTAAAGGTAGGTTCATTTAAAGCAGAGACATTTGACGAACTATTTGAAAGAACAAAAGATATACCTTGGGAAAACTATATTCCAAAGGATGGAAAGTTCTGGGTTACAAAGGCTGCATCTGTAAAAAGTAAGCTGTTCAGTCCGTCTGACATACAGTCTATTATGAAAAAAGCCATGGTGAACCGAATGAAAAACCATTATCATATAGATTGGTTTGAAGAAACAGGGGCGTCATATCCAGTACGTGTATTTTTGATGAAAGATATGGTAACTGTCGGGATTGATACATCGGGAGTCTCGTTGCACAAGAGAGGTTACCGTCAACTATCAAGTAAAGCACCGATTACAGAGACTTTGGCAGCAGCGTTGATTTTGCTGACACCGTGGAAAAAGGATCGCATTCTAGTTGATCCGTTTTGTGGTTGTGGAACATTTCCAATAGAGGCGGCTATGATTGCAGCCAACATTGCCCCGGGAATGAATCGTTCTTTTTTGGCGGAAGAATGGGAGAATTTGATTCCAAAGAAAGCATGGTATGATGCCATTGATGAAGCCAATGAAATGATAGATGATGATATAGAGGTAGATATACAAGGCTATGATATTGACGGTGAAGTTTTGCGTGCTGCAAGGGAGAATGCAAAAGAGGCCGGTGTAGACCATTTGATTCATTTCCAAGAGAGAGCAGTAAAAGACTTGAGGCACCCTAAAAAATATGGGTTTATTATTACCAATCCACCATATGGAGAACGGCTTGAGGATAAAGCAACCTTGCCTGGAATTTATAGCCAGTTTGGAGAAAGTTTCAAGATGCTGGATAGTTGGTCTGCCTACATGATTACCAGTTATGAGGATACCGAGAGGTATTTTGGGAGAAAAGCAGACAAGAATCGGAAGATTTACAACGGAATGTTGAAGACCTACTTTTACCAATTTTCAGGTCCGAAACCACCGAAACAAAAGAAATAGGAGAGAAGGATTATATATGGAACGTAAAATTATTTTTGCTACAGGCAATGAGAACAAAATGAAAGAAATACGTATGATTCTCTCGGATTTGGGTATGCCTATATTATCAATGAAAGAGGCGGGAATCTGCGTGGATGTTGTGGAAGATGGTTCCACATTTGAGGAAAATGCGTTGATTAAAGCTACAGAAATTGCGAAAACGGTGGATAACTGTATTGTGCTTGCAGACGACTCTGGTCTGGAAATAGACTATTTGAATAAAGAACCGGGAATTTACTCGGCCCGTTATGCAGGGGAAGATACTTCCTATGACATCAAGAATAACTTGTTGCTTTCCCGTTTGGAGGGGGTTCCGGATGAGAAACGTACTGCTCGATTCGTATGCGCAATTGCAGCAGCATTTCCGGATGGCACCACGGAGGTTGTGAGGGGCACCATAGAGGGGCGCATCGGTTATGAGATTGCTGGAGAAAATGGTTTTGGTTACGACCCGATTTTTTATGTTCCGGAATATGGTTGCACCACAGCAGAGATGGCACCAGAGAAGAAGAACGAATTAAGCCACAGAGGAAATGCACTAAGAGCAATGAAAATAATTATGGAAAAAAAGATATAAAAAAGTGTTGACATTTCCGTGACGGCATTATATAATGTCAAATGTGTCACGGAAATGGGCATAAAAATAGAATATCGGGGTGTGGCTCAGCTTGGCTAGAGCGCCTGGTTTGGGACCAGGAGGTCGCAGGTTCGAATCCTGTCACCCCGATACTTATGCGGGTGTAGTTCAATGGTAGAACACCAGCCTTCCAAGCTGGATACGTGGGTTCGATTCCCATCACCCGCTTTCCTAAAGCCATTTTTAGGAAAGCACAGTTGTGTGTGAGTCCGTAGCTCAGCTGGATAGAGCAACGGCCTTCTAAGCCGTAGGTCGAGGGTTCGAATCCCCCCGGGCTCGTTTCAGTAATCTGATGTGATACTGATGAATATGGTGGGTATGGTGCAGTTGGTTAGCGCGCCAGATTGTGGTTCTGGATGTCGTGGGTTCGAGTCCCACTACCCACCCTAGATTTATAAAAGTAGTTTTATAAATCTTTTTTTAACTTTAATGGGCTATCGCCAAGCGGTAAGGCACAGGACTTTGACTCCTGCAGTCGCTGGTTCGAATCCAGCTAGCCCAGGTATGGAGCATTAGCTCAGTCGGTAGAGCACTTGACTTTTAATCAAGTTGTCCGGGGTTCGAATCCCCGATGCTTCATTTTGTGAACAAGCTTAGGCTTGTTCACATATATTTTACAGACAAAATGTCGCATGCGGATGTGGCGGAACTGGCAGACGCGCTAGACTTAGGATCTAGTGGGAGACCGTGCAGGTTCGATTCCTGTCATCCGCACTTAAGCCTCGAAACTTTAGGGTTTCGGGGCTTTTTCTTGCCTTTATTTGTAATGTCGTGATATACTGTTACTGTATCTGTAATCAATGAGCAGTGTATAGACAAATGTTTGAAATTATGGGAGTGAGAGATGAAAACCAAAGTAGTAAACAAAAGATATGAAGATGTAATTGCATTGCCAAAGGAAAAGCAATTCAAACCTTTGAGACAGCATGTATTCTTTCGCATGCTTATGAAAACATTGTCAACCTTTGACTTAAAAGCAGTCAATTTCCAATATAAAAAGATTAACATGGAGTTGTTAGAAGATGATGAACCATGCTTGGTATTGATGAATCACTCCAGTTTTATTGATTTGGAAATCGCAGCAACACTGCTTTCATCAAGAAGTTTCAATATTGTTGCCACATCTGATTCCTTTGTGGGGATTATGAAATGGGTTATGCGTTTGATTGGATGCATTCCAACAAAAAAGTTTGTGTCAGATACCAGCCTTGTGAGAAATATGGTCTATTGTGTAAAAGAGTTGAAGAGCACAGTGGTAATGTATCCGGAGGCAAGTTATAGCTTTGATGGAACGGCAACCCCCTTACCGGATAGTATTGGAAGGTTTATCAAGATGTTAGGCGTTCCGGTCGTTATGATTCGTACATATGGAGCGTTTACCAGACAGCCATTATACAATTGTTTGCGTAAACGAAAAGTGAATGTGTCCGCAGAAATGAAATACTTACTTTCTGCAGAGCAAGTGAAAAGTATAGAGGCAAATGAGATTCAGGAGATTGTGAACAAAGAATTTTCCTTCGATAATTTCAAATGGCAGCAGGAAAATGAAATTTGCGTGGATGAAGAAGAGCGGGCAGAGGGTCTCAATCGTGTCCTTTATAAATGTCCCAATTGTGAGACGGAGGGGCAGATGATTGGTAAGAAGTCCAATCTCATCTGCAAATGTTGCGGTAAACAATATAAGTTGACTGAGTATGGATATATGCAAGCATTAGAAGGAGACACAGAATTTGACCATATCCCGGATTGGTACGGATGGGAACGCGAGTGTGTCAGAAAAGAAATCGAGAACAATACATACTTGCTAGATGTTCCTGTAGACATCTGTATGATGGTGAACATGAAAGCGATTTACCGTGTGGGCGAAGGAAATTTAAAACATACGGCAGATGGATTTCATTTGACAGGCTGTGATGGCCAATTGGATTATAGACAAAAGCCGAGTGCTTCCTACAGTTTGTATTCCGATTATTTTTGGTACGAAATCGGAGATGTTATCTGTATAGGAGACAATAAGGTGTTATATTATTGTTTTCCGAAGACTGAAAATGATATTGTAGCAAAGACGAGACTCGCCACAGAAGAAATGTACAAGCTTTCGAAGCAAAATAAAAAGGGGGAAGTGAGCTATGGAGTATAATTTAAAAACAGCGGTGGAACAAATGAAGAACCATGAGGAATCAGGGGTGAACTACATTTATTCTAAAACCTACAATTACGTCTATTTGCGCGCGAAAAGTATATTACGAAGAGAGAATGATATTCAACAACTCATGCGGGAAGTATATTTAAAAATGTTGGAATCATCCACGGAAATAGAAGTGGAGAATCTGTATGAGTGGCTTGGGAAGTGTGCTTATACAATGGGGTGTGGCTACTATCGCAAAAAGAAAGCGAGAGAAGCGGAGTGTCTGGAGATAGATAAAAGTGAATTACTGCAAGGGAAGATTACCAATGCGGAAGATACTACGGAAGTAATTGAGAAAAGTTTGGAGGAACTTCCGGATTTATATCAGGCCACATTTTATGCTTTTTACTATGATTATATGCCAGTAGAAGAGATTGCTCAGGTCATGGATTGTAGTACGGGAATTATTTTAAATCGTTTGAATTATACAAGAAAGTATATGATTAAGGCACTTGAAAATTATTATGATGAAACAAAGGTGAAAGTTTCTTTTACCGTTGAAGCAGTGTGCAGCGCACTACGCAAGTGGTCAGTAGATCACTGTCTTGGAATTACAACGGCCCAGACTGTGTATGGAGATATTTGTAAGAACGCAAATATTCAGTCAGCTGCCATTTATCTAGAAGGCAAAGAATTTGCAGGTGTGAATAATACGGTGGTGTATCACAAACAAGATGATTTAGAACCAATCCAGGAACAATTTGAGTTATATAGGAAAAAGACAGGTGTTGACAAAAAAGTAATTGGAATTGTAGCAGGAGTAGTAATAGTCGTAGCTGCAGTGGTACTAGCATGTGTGTTATTGTTGGGGGCGCGAGACGATAAAAAAGAGGAGTCCGAAGTTCCGAATAAGGTGGAACAACAGCAAGAAGAATTGGAAGAGGAACCACTAGAAGAAGAGCTGGTTCAGGAGCAGCAGGAGTCAGTTTCCAATAGTGAGGATTACATATTTCCAGATAGTGCAACGAGAAAATTAACATTGGATGAAATTAAAGGGCATACAAAAGAAGAATTGCGTTTAGGTAGAAATGAGATTTATGCTAGACATGGTATGATTTTTGGTGTAGAGGATTTGGACAAATACTTTTTGTCAAAATCATGGTATACACCAAGTGTTCCTGGAGGGGAATTTTATGATAGGGTGGAAATGAGTTTGATTGAAGAAGAAAATATCTCATTGATTAAAGAAGTGGAATCCCAGATGTAAGCGAAAACGGAGGAGAATGCATTGCATTTTCCTCTTTTTACATGGACGAATAAAAAGTCAGAAAAATTAAATAAATTTTTGAAAATGTATTGACAAAATAAAAAATGATGTTATAATGACAGTATAAACAAGAAAAAAAGAGAAAGTTACAAATAAAAAAATAAAATAAAAAAACCCTCTACAACGATTTCTTTATTTCTTGTTTGAAAAGTTCTTCTGATAACGGAAAGAAGAAGAACAGAAAAATAGGAGGTACGGACCACCAAAAACATAAGTTAAAAAACTAAAAATCTGTAGAAAAAGAGGTTAAGTAAATGACAGAACCAGCAATGTAAGCAGGAGTATCGATTGAAAATAATTGATACTCCTTATTACTGTGTATTTGTGATTTTAGATGCGGAAGATGGGGCGCTAGACGTCCGGTGGACGTCTGCTTAGCGCCGACCGAAGCGGAGCGAAGACTTTGAACTTTGGATTCAAAGAACGCTTCTGCTTCTGAAAAGAAATAACCTAGACGATTGCTCGTCTAGGTTATTTCTTTTTTACACTGCGGAAGATGGGATTTGAACCCACACAAGGAAACCCTCACTAGAACCTGAATCTAGCGCGTCTGCCGTTCCGCCACTTCCGCTCGACAAAGGTAATTTTATCACAGAAAATGATGTACCGCAAGTGAAAATGTGATAATATATATGCAAGAAACAAATTAGGAGGTCACATGAACGAAAAGTTAAAATTAAAATTATCAAAAATTTTACTTTTATCATTAAAAATTGGAGTGGGAGCAAGCGTTGCTTATTTTGTGGCTGAAGTTCTTGGACTGGATTTTGCATCTTCCGCCGGGATTATAACCTTGTTGACTTTGCAGACTACAAAATGGGAAACCTTTCGGTTATCTGTTCGAAGATTGATTACTTTCTTCTTTACATTCGGGTTGTGTTGGATATTATTCCATGTCCTACGTACTTCCTGGATTGATTATGGTATTTATCTCTTCTTCTTAGTGTTTTTATGTGAATTTTTGGGATGGAGGAGTGCTATTTCGGTAAATGCGGTTATTGCAACCCATTTTCTGTCCACGCATAATTTTTCAGTGGAGTTTATGATTAATGAATTATTACTTGTAGTGATAGGGATTGCCGTTGCTATCGTGTTGAATCTTTTTCATATTAATAACGCTCATGAAATGGGGATTATTAAGAGTATGCGTCATGTAGAACATCAGATGAAGCAGATTCTGATGGAATTATCCGGATATCTCAGGCATCAATCTATGGGCAAACATGTGTGGGAGGATATTGTAAAGTTAGAGGACGAACTTGCGAAATTTTTAGATTTGGCCCATGAATATCAGAGTAATACCTTTGTTTCTCATCCGGAATACTATATTAATTATTTTAGTATGAGGCAACAGCAATGTGGTGCCCTTCATAATCTGCATAAAGAAATGCGTCGTATCAGTAATCTGCCTAAACAGGCAGAAATTGTCTCGGATTATATTCTTGATATGTGCCAGCATGTGACAGAGATGAATGATCCACAGAAACAGATTGCGCAACTAGAGGAAGTGACAGATAATATGAAAAATCAACCTCTTCCAGAAACGACAGAGGAGTTTGAAAGTAGAGCATTGTTGTATCATGTGCTCATGGAATTGGAGGACTTTCTTCTATATAAAAAGAGGTTCGTGGAGTCTATTGATGAAGAGCAATTTCGTATTTATTGGAAACGCGAGATAGAAGGAAAATAAATAAAAAGAGGAGTTCAAATGATTCGAATTTGAACTCTATTTTTATTAAAACTATTTACATATTCCACATCCCAGTGAACATCCCGTTGGTGTTCCGGCACATCCGCCCATGGCAGTTTCACGCAGTTCAAAAGGAAGACTTCTTCCTACATGAAGCATGGCTTCTGCCATTTCATCAAAAGGGATATGGTGATGGATATTACTCAGTACCAATTCGGCAGAGGTTAGTGCATTAGCCACACCGATGGCATTTCTGCTTTGACACGGGGATTCCACAAGTCCTGCAATTGGGTCACATACCAGTCCGAGCAGGTTGGACAATGCAAAAGTCGCAGCCTGTAAGCACATCTCAGGGGTTCCGCCCATCATTTCCACAATCGCACTTGCAGCCATGGCACTTGCGGCTCCTACTTCTGCCTGACAGCCGGCTTCAGCTCCGGCAACAGAGGCATTTCTCATAAGAAGATACCCGATTGCACTGGCATTTAAGAGTCCTTTATATAATGTTTCGTCAGATAAATTTTGTTCATCGCGGAGCGCCAAAAGAACACCAGGAAGTACGCCTGCGGAACCGGCAGTAGGGGCGGCTACAATAAGCCCCATAGATGCATTTACTTCCAAAACAGCCATGCTGTATGCAATAGCTTTGGAAAGAACAGGGCCACAGACACTTTTGCCTTGGGCTGCATGGTCAGATACATTCTTTGCTTCTCCACCAATGAGACCGCCAATGGACTTTATAGGTTGGTCAATAGGTTTGTGTGCTGCGTTTTTCATAATGTTCAATGCAATTTCTAATTTTTTGTTTATATCTTCTTCTGTTAGATGTGTGTTTGTGATTTCTCGTAACATCATAATGTCAGAAATAGAGAGTGATTCCTCATGACATTTTTTCAATAGTTCTTGTCCTGTATAAAAATCCATGTTTTCCTCCTAAATCTGAATTAGCATTAAATCTGCCACGTTTTCATTGGTACGAATTTGTTCAAGCACTTGTGTTGGAATGGATTCATCTGATTCCACCACAGTGTATGCGGTTGCGCCTTTGTCCTCTCGGAATAGGCGCATGAACGCAATATTTACATTTTGCTCGCTGAGTGCTTGAGTTATATGAGCAACTACGCCTGGTTTATCTAATTGCTTCACAATCAATGTACTATATTCACCGGTAAACTCTACATCGATACCGTCAATGCGAACAATCTTCATTTTGCCGCCGCCGATGGATTCGCCACGGACAGACATCTTACGCCCTGTAACTCCCATAATATCGATGTCGGCTGTGTTAGGATGGCTTGTCATAGTTTGTTCATCAATGACAAAGGTATAAGTAACGCCCATTTCTTTTGCGTGGGCAAATGCGTCGCGGATTCGTTCATCGTGAGTATCAAATCCTAGGATGCCACCGAGAAGCGCTCGGTCGGTACCGTGTCCCTGATAAGTCTTGGCAAAGGAGCCATATAGAGTAAAGGTAACACTTTTGATTTCTTCTGAAAATAAGTTACGAGCCATAAGTGCGATGGATACGGCGCCCGCTGTATGTGAACTAGACGGGCCAATCATGTTTGGACCGATGACGTCAAATATACTTAGAAAATTCATATATTGTCCTCCTGAACGATTTACATACAGTTAGTATACCACAAATACATGAAAAAGACATCTTTAGTTGTGGCAAATAAGATAGAATGCTATAATAATGTCACGGAAGGAGTCGTGGAATATGCGAATACAAGGATTACAAAAACTAACATTGTTGGATTTTCCAGAGAGGGTAGCATGTACGGTATTTTTTGCGGGCTGCAATTTCAGATGTCCGTTTTGTCATAATGCATCACTGGTGGTAGATATTCCACCAGAGGGGGAAATAACAGAAGAAGACTTTTTTTCTTTTCTAAAAAAACGACAGGGCATTCTAGATGGAGTCTGCATTACTGGTGGAGAACCCCTATTGCAGCCGGATATGGAAAATTTCATGAGAAAAATAAAAGAACTTGGATATGCCGTGAAATTAGATACAAACGGAAGTTTTCCGGATAAATTGAAGTTACTTGTGGGAAATGGTCTTGTGGATTATGTGGCCATGGATATCAAAAACGGTCCGGAGCACTATGGAGTAACTGCGGGAGTGCCAAATTTAAGCACTGCTTCTATTATGGAGAGTGTGGATTATCTGAAAGAAGGACATGTACCGTTTGAGTTTCGGACCACGGTAGTGAAAGACTATCATACAAAGGAAGGATTTGAAGAAATCGGTCAGTGGCTCCAAGGGGCAGAGAGATATTTCCTGCAAAAATTTGTGGATTCAGGAGATTTGATAGGAAAAGATACCAAAGGATGCAGTGAAGAGGAGATGAGGGAGTTCTTGCAGACAGTGCAGAAGTATGTACCGGGTGCGCAACTGCGGGGAATGTAGATATTCCCTATTGCTTTTGAGAATTATTTAATAATATGAAAAGTCACAACTTCGGTTATGGCTTTTTTTGTTGGAAAACACAATAAAAACACTATATCTTGTTGTTTTTTGTATTGACGCACACTATTTATAGTGGTAAAATGTAGAAACAGGACACAAGTGGGGAGAACATCTGATAGAAGTACGGAGGAAAAGAGAGATGTATCAAGTAAAGAAAAGAGATGGAAAGATTGCGGACTTCAATTTACAAAAGATCGCAGCTGCAATTACAAAGGCATTTGAAGCACAAGAGTTAGTAACACATCCAGACATCATCGATATGTTGGCTTTAAAAGTAACAGCAGACTTTATGTCAAAGATTAAAGATGGATTTGTACGTGTAGAAGATATCCAGGATAGTGTAGAGTCAGTATTGATTCAAGCAGGTTATAGTGAAGTTGCAAAGGGATATATTTTATATCGTAAGCAACGTGAAAAGATTCGTAACATGAAATCTACAGTATTGGATTACAAAGAGATTGTGGATAACTATGTAAATGTAAACGACTGGCGTGTAAAAGAGAACTCTACAGTAACATATTCTGTAGGAGGACTTATTTTAAGTAACTCAGGAGCGATTACAGCAAACTACTGGTTGTCAGAGATTTATGACGAAGAGATTGGAAACGCCCATAGAAATGCGGATATTCACATTCACGACCTTTCTATGCTTACAGGATATTGTGCAGGTTGGTCTTTAAAACAATTGATTCAAGAAGGACTTGGTGGAGTACCTGGAAAGATTACATCTGCACCAGCGAAACATTTATCTACTTTGTGTAACCAGATGGTAAACTTCCTTGGAATCATGCAAAATGAATGGGCAGGAGCGCAGGCGTTCTCATCTTTTGATACATACCTTGCACCATTTGTAAAAGTAGACAACTTAACATATGAACAAGTAAAGAAATGCATTGAATCATTTGTATACGGTGTAAACACACCAAGTAGATGGGGAACGCAATCACCATTTACAAATATTACACTTGACTGGACAGTGCCAAATGACTTGGCAGAACTTCCATGTATTATCGGTGGAAAAGAGCAAAGCTTCAAGTACAAAGATTGTAAAAAAGAAATGGATATGGTTAATAAAGCATTCCTTGAAATTATGATTGAAGGGGCTGCTAATGGACGTGGATTCCAGTATCCAATTCCTACATATTCTATCACAAGTGATTTTGATTGGTCAGACACAGAGAACAACCGTCTGTTATTTGAAATGACAGCAAAATACGGAACACCATACTTCTCAAACTATATCAACAGTGATATGGAACCAAGCGACGTAAGAAGTATGTGCTGTCGTCTTCGTCTGGACCTTCGTGAACTTCGTAAGAAATCAGGCGGTTTCTTCGGCAGTGGAGAAAGCACAGGTTCTGTAGGTGTTGTTACAATCAACCTTCCGAGAATTGCTTACCTTGCAAATGATGAGGCGGAATTCTACAGAAGACTGGATCGTTTAATGGATGTATCGGCGCGTTCACTTAGCGTGAAACGTCAGATTATTACAAAATTGTTGGATGAAGGTTTATATCCATATACAAAGAAATATCTTGGAACATTTGCAAACCACTTCTCAACCATCGGTTTAGTTGGTATGAATGAGGCTGGTCTCAATGCAAAATGGCTTCAAGCAGATATGACTCATGAAAAGACACAGGCTTTTGCAAAAGATGTGCTTAACCACATGAGAGAAAGACTTTCAGATTATCAGGAACTTTACGGAGATCTTTATAACTTGGAAGCAACACCGGCAGAATCTACAACCTATCGTCTTGCAAAACACGATAGAAAACAATATCCGGATATTATCACAGCTTCAGAAAATGGCACACCATACTATACAAACAGCTCACACTTACCGGTAAGTTATACGGCTGATATTTTTGAAGCACTTGATATTCAAGATGAATTGCAGACATTGTATACATCAGGTACTGTATTCCATGCATTCTTGGGAGAAAAACTTCCGGATTGGAAAGCAGCAGCGAACCTTGTTCGTAAGATTGCAGAAAACTACAAACTGCCATATTACACAATGTCTCCAACATATTCTATTTGTAAAGACCACGGATACTTAGCAGGTGAACAATACACATGTCCACACTGTGGAGGAGTGACAGAAGTTTATAGCCGTATTACAGGATACTACAGACCAGTTCAAAACTGGAATGATGGTAAGGCACAAGAATATAAAGAGAGAAAAGTTTACGACATTAGCAATTCTGTGTTGAAACCACGTACTTTGGCAGCACAGGAAGCAATGGCTGTAGCAGGTGTTTCCGAAGATGAAACAAAGACATTCCTTTTTACAACAAAGACATGTCCAAACTGTAGAATTGTAGGAATGCACTTAGATGAAGCAAATATCGAATATGAAAAAGTAGATGCAGACGAAGCACCGGATTTGGTTGAAAAATACGGAATCAGACAAGCACCAACATTGGTTGTTGTGAAGGATGGTAAAGCAGAGACTTATGCAAATGCTTCGAACATTATTGGGTATATTGCAGAAAATTAGAATAAAGATGTAGTGAAAGCGATGGGTTTAGGCCCATCGCTTTTTCTGTAAAATTCTGATGAATTTGCAGAATAAAGCAGTTGCTTGTTATTAATATAAGGGGTATAATAAACGTGATAGATAGTCGCGCGAATAATAATCAAATCTAAAGCGAGTCGCTACATATTCAAAAGATAAAACTAATAGGAATTAAGGCCGATGATAATTAAGTTTTCACAGGTGTATTTTTTGTACGCAAATTTAGGAGGAATTGAATATGAATAACAGAATAATAACAGTACAGAATGTAAAGATATCTATTTCAAAACAAAACGTGGATGACTATATATGTATTTCAGATATTGCAAAGGCAAAAGGTAATATTTCGCGAAGTGCAGATATTATAAAGAATTGGTTGAGAAATCGAAATACGTTGGAGTATTTAGGAACATGGGAGCAAGTATATAATGAAAATTTTAAAGTGGTCGAATTCGTCCACTTTAAAACGAAAGCGGGATTACATTCATTCGTGTTGAGTGTCTCTGAATGGGTTGCACAAACAAATGCAATTGGATTGTATGTAAAAAGAGGGAAATATGGAGGCACATATGCTCACAAAGACATTGCATTTGAATTTGCTTCCGCCATAAGCCCAGTATTTAAATTATATTTAATAAAAGAATTTCAAAGATTAAAAGAAGAAGAGAACAATCGAAAGGACAACGAATGGAATGCAAAGAGATTTCTTAGCAAAAACAATTATCTAATACAAACAGATGCTGTGAAAAAATATTTAATACCAAGTGCAGATTTTTATAACGACTTAAAATGGCTGGCGTTTGCAGAAGAAGCAGATGTTTTGAATGTGGCTTTGTTTGGATTTACGGCAAAAGCGTGGCGTGATGCAAATCCTGAATTGGCAAAGAAGAATAATGTAAGAGATCTTGCTACTATAAATGAGTTGACTGTTTTATCAAATTTAGAGACACATAATGCACAAATGATTAGAGAAGGAATGGAAAGGACAGAAAGATTTACAGTTTTAAAAGATATTGCACAATATCAGTTGGGGGTATTAAATGAAGCAACACAAATTCAACTTGCTGAAATAAATCATTGACGAACACCAAAACAAATACTATAATACATGTATGTGAAAAAGCTTTGACGGAACAAGTAACTACTTAGAAATATCCAGAGAGAGAAGCATGTGCTGGAAGCTTCTTATATGAAAGAGTAGCGAAGACCACTCCCGAGCTGTGCGCGAAATAAGCGTTACCGTAATTCTGCGTTAAAGAATCAAAAGTGAAACATTAAGGTGGAACCGTGTATTAGAATTAATGCACCCTTATACAACTAGCATGTTGTCTGAGGGTGCTTTTTTGTATCCAAAGACGGAAGAAATTAGGAGGAACATAAAATGAAAGTAACATTAAAAGACGGTTCAAGCATGGAATTTGAAAACGGC
>JAZRON010000106.1:0-3543 GCA_045648725.1 Faecalimonas sp. | reverse complement strand
TCATAGGCATTGCCATAGATTTGTTTGATATTGTAGATAATTCCTCGTTCAGGAACAGGAATAGGATAAGTATCTTCGCCGATACGTTGGTACCAGGTCGGAGTTTCATGGCTCTTGCCATTCAGCAAAAATCCTGCCTCTCCACTCAGCAATTGTTCTTCGCTTACCTGTGTCACATTACCAGGAACCGAACCATGGGCCTTCAAATAATAGCAGTTTATACGCTCCACCTTACTTGAATTACGGGCAAAGGTATCGCCATTCTTTTTATTGGTAGTGATATCACCGATTACAAGACAGTTGGTCAGCGTTGCGGCATGGGGAGTCCAACCAGAAATACCAGCGCAACTGTGTGCACTCTCGCCCTGAATCGTACCGGCAAATACGCAGTCTTTAATCATACTGCCTGGCTCGCGTGTTCTGCTAATAAAACCTCCGTATGCTGCGTCACCACTGAAAGTACTAATTATATTTACCGTAGAAATACAATTTTCAATAGTTCCAGCAAACAAGTCACCCACAACACCTCCACATTGGTTTACATCAGTATAAAGGTTTCCAGAAACGTGAAGATTCTTCACGGTTCCGCTTACGCTGCGGAAGAGTCCCCATATTGATTCTGTTGCCGTGGTTGTGTAATTCAACTTGTGATATTGTCCGTCAAAAATTCCGGCGTAGATGATTTCTGTACTGCCAATCACTGGACCAGTATAGTCCTCGATATCATCCATCAGTACAGCATTTATTTCTGTTTCACCCTGATTCACCTTTTCAGCAAACCATTCAAGGTCTTTCTCGGACTTGAGTTCATAAAAACCATTTTCATTCAGATGCACGTAATCTGGATTAACCTCTCCACAATTCACGCATGCACCGTCTGCATATTCATGAGCAGGAAGTGTCAACTCCGATGGTGTGTTGGCGTATGTCACAGTGCCCAGAGGAGTTCCGTCACAACGGAATCCGTCACTTGGATGAGCATAAACCTTGTTTCCCGCGGGATTGGGAAGGGGAGAATTATCTTGTCCTAACACCTGTGTCCATACAATGTTCTCTTGATTGCCATTCAGCAAATAACACACCTCACCATTCTGCAACTGTTCTTCGCTAATCTTAGTTATACCTTTAGGAACTGAACCATACGCATTGAGGTAGTAGCAATTTGTCATCGTTGCCTTTGATGGATTTCTTGCAATCACATTTCCATCCTTAGCGCCTGCAGTTATCTCTCCGATTACAAGGCAATTGGTCAAAGATGTTACTCTCGGAGTCCATCCAATCAATCCACCACAGCTATGTGTTTTCTCGCCCTGGATAGTGCCAGAGAACATACTATTTTCAATAACATTTCCTTCCACTTCGGCCGTTGTCGACACAAGTCCGCCCATTGCAGAGTCTCCGTTGAACGAACTGATGATATTGACAGAACTTACACAATTCTTGATGGTTGCTGCATAGATAAAACCTGCAAGACCGCCACATTGTTTGTAAGATGTTGTTATCGTACCGGCTACATGAAGGTTCATTACCGTTCCGCTAAGTTTACGGAATAATCCCCAAATGGCTTCTGTTGGTTCCGTATAATAAGTAATCTTATGGAAACCACCATCAAATATACCAGCATATTTAATGTCCACAGTTCCTATCATAGAGCCCTTATAGTTGTCTATGTCTGCAGTCAACAAAGCATTTATTTCATTATTTCCTTGGTTCACCATTGTTGCAAACCAGTTCAAATCCTCGTCCGTGGCCAATTCATAGAAACCCTCTGAATTCGGCTGTTTGTATGCCGGATCTGGTTCACCACACGTTTCGCAAATACCATCCTTATATATATGCGATTCATCTATGCGGTAGACCTTATCACAAAAGTCCAAATAACAATCCCAATCATAGGCTGTTATCTCATGCGAGCCAGAACGTATATGATAACCCATATCATTCATGACTGGTTTTTGGACATCTGGCATCTCTGCAGAAGAAAGTCCTTTCATGCCGTAAAGTTCATATACTGCACTTGCATGATATGCCGAAAGATATTCTCCTTTTGGGTCAGCCCATTTGTCTTCCTTCGCACTGGCAACGTAAAGATGTCTTGGCGCTACAAGTGCCAATAGTTGGTGCTGATCAAAAGGTAGTTCGTGTTCACGGTTCGAATATTGCGAGAAATCCTCACAGAACCAATGTGGGAAACTCTCGGTTATTTCACTAATAGTTTCTCCAAATACACGTTTAGACAAGGCAGCACCGCCACATCCCGAATTATTAGATATAACCACCTTAAATCTATCATCTTGCGCACCACTCCAAAGCGCGGCTTTGCCCAATCTGGAGTGTCCTATCACACAAAGTTTCTCCTTGTCCGCCCAATTTTGGTCTTCTACCCAATCGGCAATTCTACTGCTTCCCCATGCCCAGGCACCCAAAGCTTGCCAAGAGTTTCCTTTCTTATCATTCGAAGGGAATAATGCAACTACACTTTTCTCTCTTCCATTTACTTTGTCTGGATATATATCGTTGTAACACATCGTAACCACAGCATAACCTCTTCCTACAATCGTCTTCAAGGGCCATCTGTCCACTTGCGCCCCTCTACGCAAAATAGGATCCTCGCGATTGGGCAAACCCTCAAAGTAAGGAGAATAAAGAACCCAATCATCTGCAGTTACGTTATGATTGCCTTGAAAATTATAACCGATAAAGACCGGAATGTTTTTTTCCCTGTTATTTGGAATATACACCAGTGCCAACGCATTGACTTTCTTCCCATTAGATGAGAAAGTAAACATTACCTGCTGAGCTGTAGCCATTCCATCCAGAGCCTGGGTATTTTCTGCAACAATTTCGTGGCTTATTCCAACCTCGCCTTGAGCCACATTTCCATACATTTGCTCACTGAAAAGTTCCAAAAGTTCGGGACGGCGTTTCTCCTCCCAAGTTTGAACAGACGAAACGCTGGTGCCGTCTGCACAAGTAAGCACATCAGGCAAAACATAATCGGGTACTTTGGATTCATCATAATTGACCGCACCCGCATTTCCGGGCAAAACAAACGCTAAACATGTTATCAACAACACGATTCTGGTAAAAAGTTTTCCTTTCATAAGCGTAAATGTTTGAAATTAATAACTCATTATGAATATGCTAATTATACTATGCAGTATAAAATTATGCTATGTTTTCTTACCGTATTATGATTGGGCAAAATTAAAAAAAAAAAAAACGACTTTTGCAAACTTTTTATCCACAAAATCTCAAAATACCGTCAAAATTCAGTTTAAAAGACAAATAGCTTTTAAAAAATCATCTAAAAGCAAACGATTATAGTACTTTTTCAACAATTTTGTTCTGTTCATCCCTACTAGCATGGCACGTTCAGTTGTAGGACATAAAAATAATCTATATAAAGGATATCAATCTCGCAGGAAAGCAGGAGATTGTAATGAAGACTTCTTTTCTCTGTAGCAAAATTGTTTTTCATATTAAGAGAAAAAGTTTTTTGTCAACGATAAAAAGTATATCCCAAGCTTTGGGATGTACGTT
>JAZRON010000105.1:0-16499 GCA_045648725.1 Faecalimonas sp. | reverse complement strand
GTTAATTTGCTTCTATTTTCATAATCAAATAGAATAATCTGTTCGTTCTTCTCACAATTTCCCATAACATCATATTGAAAACACTCAAGATGTGCACTTTTCGGATACTGTCTTTTCAGCTCCTTAGCAACCGTATACTCTCCCGCAAATGCAGGTCTGTTTTTCACATTTTCTCTCAAATATAAATCAAAAATCAGAAGCTCCCGATAAATCTCATCTTCCCCGGTATACAACTGTTTGATGAAATCTAATAGAATTTCATAGCGGGCAATTCTGGAATGACTGACCAAATGAAAGCCCCGACTTTCATAATATTCGCCTAGACAATGATACATTTCAAATGGCGAGTCAAACGCATGCTCTAATCGAGACATGGTGTAGTAAAATTGTCCACTATTGTAATACACTTCAACCATTTTTTCCACCATTTTCAACTGTAACAGCTCTTCGTACGACAGCCAGTTGGTATAAAGAACCTCGTAAGGTGGCTTGCTTCTATGTACCAGACCGTAGTTTTCTTTTTGCTTTTCCATATAAGAGCCTTTTAGTACTTTCAAAAAGCCAAGCTGTAATTGCTCCGGATGTAATCCATAGACATCATTAAAGGATTTTTTAAAGCTTTCCATTCCTTCATACGGAAGTCCGGCAATCAAATCCAAATGCTGATGCACGTTTTGCGTTTTTTGAATGCGCATTACGATTCGTGCAACATCAGAAAACTTCATGGTTCTTCGAATTTCTTGAATCGTTTTCTCATTGGTAGACTGAACCCCGATTTCCAATTGAATCAATCCCGGTCGCATGTGTTCAATCAGCGAGATTTCTTCTTCATTCAGTAAATCTGCAGCCACTTCAAAATGAAAATTCGTAATTCCTTTATCATGCTCCATCAAATATTTCCATATTTCTATAGCATGTTTGTGCTTGCAATTAAAAGTACGGTCAACAAATTTTACCTGCGGAACTTCTGCATCTATAAAAAATTGCAGTTCTTTCTTCACCAAGTCTAAATCTCGAAAACGCAGACATTTGTCGACAGAAGACAAACAATAACTGCATGAAAATGGGCACCCACGACTGCTTTCATAATAAATAATCTTATTTCGGAAATCTTCCATATCTTGATACACAAAAGGTACGGTACTTAAATCAATTGTTTCTCGCCACTGGTTTTGTACAATTTCTCCAACCGTGTTGCGGTAAGCAATGCCTTTGATATCAGCAAGCGACAATTCAGTCTTGTAATAATATTCCATCAATTCCAAAAAGGTGGCCTCACCTTCACCCAACATAACGCCGGTCACTTCCGGAAGTCTTGTAAGTACGTCTCTTGCATCATAACTCACTTCCGGTCCACCTAGCCATACGGAAAGTTCTGGCAATATCTTTTTCAGTTCACGAATCAACTCTTCTACATAGCCAAGATTCCATATGTAACACGAAAAGCACAGAACATCCGGCTTCCTTTTATACAAATCTGTCGCAATATCTTCCAATTGCTGATTAATGGTATATTCCGCAATATGAATATCTTGCTTATATTTCTCCGCATATGCCCGAAGACTATACACAGCCAAATTGGAATGTATATATTTTGCATTAATTGCCGCCAAAACAATCTTCATCATTTTCTCCTAACAAAAAAAGTGTCATTGTACCCTAAGTTTTTCAACTAGTTCAATAACACCTCTCACTCTTTTTTACGTGCGTTGCATTTCGAACTCTATCAATGAACGTTACCTCTGCAGTTAACTCAGCCCAGGCACCCTTACGGCACCCGGAAGGTTCTACTTAGTGCTGCTTCGTTCCCGACCTGACACGGTTCATAGATTTCCGTCGCGCAAGACCCAAGCATCTACGCCACTTTCAGAGGGCAGCCCCACAAAAAAAAGCCCTCCATGCAACATCACCCCTACTATAGCGGATTGTAGGTACAAGGCACCGCTACCGCCCCGGCTGCACGGTTATTTATTATACTATCACTTTATCTGAAATGTCAATGCTCTTACTGCTTTTTCTCTCGCAATTCCTTGAAAAATTGCTTCATCATGGCACTGCATTCCTCGCCCAATACACCGATTTCCAATTCCACTTGATGATTAAATTCTTCCATCTGCAACAAATTCAAAATTGAGCCTGCACATCCCGCCTTAGGATTCATACATCCGATGACTACTTTTTTCATGCGCGACTGCACAATCGCCCCCGAACACATCTGACATGGCTCCAGCGTTACATACATGGTGCAATCCTCAAGCCTCCAGTCATCCATTTTTTTACTCGCTTTTTTTATGGCCATCATCTCTGCATGGGCAAGAGTATTCTTGTCAATCGTCCTGCGGTTATATCCACGCCCTATGATTTTGTCTTCATAGACAATGACGCAGCCAATTGGTACTTCCCCCAGTGCATATGCTTTTTTAGCCTGTTTGATGGCCTCTCTCATATATTTTTCATCTTGATTTATCATACGTTCACCTTTCTACACCAATATCCGAAATCATCATAGGTATTCTTTTCTTCTTCCGAAAGCTCCAATTCCATATCTGTCAGTCTTCGAAACTCCGGAAAACCAAACGCATTTGCCGCTGACTTTTCTTTCTCATGATAAATTCCAGGTACTCCAATCCATATTTTATCTCCATCCTCTATGTAAAGCAAGTGGTGATAGTTATAAAATCCATGAAGTAGGAAACTATTATTTGCTAAACGCCACTCTCGTCTCGGCAATCTGGACAAATCCTGTCTTTGAATTTTTTCGTAACGCATTGCATTCGGAGGAATATATGCGGAAACTTCTTCTACCTCTTCCTGCATCGGTGGACTCATCACCGGAGGCATTTCCTCGCCTTCCTCCTCCCATGTTGCAAAATACCTGCTTCCATCCTCCCTTTGAAATTGGATTCCGGAAACCTCATCCAACTGCTTTGCGTAAATCTGGATTACCGTCTTATCCATCTGCTTATCTACTTTCATGAAACCCAGATTGCGTGCTCGTTGACCATTCTCATACTCGTACAAATATTGAATAAATTGCGCCATAAGTCTTCCATCCTTTAAATATCGTCTTTATAAGTCAATTTATTCTTTGCAAGTATAAAAAAGAACCATATTTCGCTTAAGATGTGGGAACAGCGCAAATTGGGATTTGCGTAAGCCATTTAAATGTTCACGAAAGAAGCACTTGCTATGGTTTTTGGACATACCATAGGTGGGTTTCATATATTATGCCCAAAACACGATCATGGAAGTTTTATGGACACTAATATTTCATATCAATCTGACTGATTTGGACATTAAAACATATATATTTGACTTTGATATCCAAATAATTGTTAAGTTTGGACATTTGACAAGCATTTATGACTTGAAATGTCCGAACTAGCAAGAATTCATATGTAAAAACGTGAAAAACCTATCAAGTTCTAGATTATTTGGATATTAAATAGGTAAATTGTTTCTTTAATGTCCAAAATCACTTTCTGCTTATCGTTTTTCAAGAAAGAAAAGGTGCATTTCCATATGTGCTTGATACACAAATCCTAATTTGTTAATCCAAACCCTAATTTACCACACAAAAAACGGACAATCATCTGCCCGTTTTTCCTACACAATTCCATTTAATTCCTGATACAACCTCTTAGCATAACTATCCGTCATTCCGCAAATATAATCTGTCACCAGAAGGAGTCTCAGGTAAAGCTTTTCTTCTTCACTCTTTCCTTCCGCCTGATAGTGATATGCACTCTTATAATTTCCGGAAACAAAAGACAACATACGCTTATCAATCTCACTCAATTTCACGTCTGTATCATAATAAATCACAGCATTTACAAGTTTCGTCATCAAGAAATCCAAGATAACCGATTCCGCCACTTCCATTTTGTAAATATCCGGAGTAATAAACACTTCCCGATATGCCAAATCTCCTAAGAGATGCATCAAATCTTCAGCATAGGTACCATGGAAAATATCATATTTGTAAGTACCTTCCATGATTGCTTCATAATTAGATGTAAAACCATAGGTTGCACAGCTGATTAAAAATCCTTGTACCTGCACAATCCAGTTTTTCACTGCATATTCTTCCGGATTCTTTACCCCGCGCTTAATGCCACTCTGATATTTTCTTTCTAGTTTATCCAGTGGCGCAAAGGAATCTTCCGCATTCTTTTCTTGTAGCATGCCAAGTTCTTCCTTTAACTTATTATAGGAAATAAATCCTTTCACAAACGCATCTTCAATATCTGCAGTCTTATATGCAATATCATCCGCCGCCTCTAAGATATAGGTAAGAGGATGACGTTTTCCTTCGGTACCGGTGGCTTTTGCAACCGCCTCATACAACCTCTGGTCTGCGTAATAATACCCCATTTTTTTATCTTTGATATTGCCGGTAGTCTTATCTATTTCTGTAGATGGTACCGGATACTTCACGATTGTATTTAAAAGTGCATAGGTCAGATTCATTCCATTTTCATCTACCAAATAATGAAGCTTTGTAATCAAACGAAAGGCTTGTGCATTTCCTTCAAAGTTGTAAAAATCTTCTTTCATTTGAGGTGTCAAGATGGATTCCACCGATTTCCCTTTAAAATCAATGGTCCCAAGATTTTTCTTAAACCAATCACGAATGGCACTTTCTCCAAAATGTCCAAATGGCGGGTTACCAATGTCGTGTATAAGTCCTGCACACTGAAGAATATTACAAATATCCTCCTTATACTGTGGAATAAAATCCTCATCTTTCTTGTAGGCCAAAATGTATTCTCCGATATTTTGTCCCAGAGACTTGCCGAAAGAAGACACTTCCAATGAGTGAGTCAGTCTTGTCCGAATAAAATCGCTTTTGTCCAATGGGAATACTTGTGTCTTATCCTGTAATCTTCGGAAGGAAGCGCTTCCGATAATGCGGTGATAATCTTTCTCAAACTCACTTCGCAAATCTGCAGAATGGGAATTCCCGGAAGAATATTCTCTATTTCGTTTTGTTGATAATAATTGTTGCCATTTCATAGTCATTTTCCCTAATCCAGATAAGTCGGTGGCTCATAATTTCTTCCCAGCAATGCCTTCTTACGCTCCTGATATCCAAGAAACGCCCATTCCGTCATATCTGTCCATTTGTGTTGTTCCTGGTCATAGACCTGTACATATCCAATTCGTTTCGGATGCATACGTACACTGTTTGATTTATATTCTTTTCCTGTATAAGGATTAATTTCACCCACAATTTCCGTTTCGTCCGGCTTTTGCGCTTCAAGCCCATCCTTCTTACTGAAGAATCCTCTTACTCCTTTTTTCAGAAGTTCACGTTCCTTCAATTCCGACTCTGTAGGTTCCTTTGAAGAAGCAATTTCTGCCTCCTCCGGACTCACTACCTCTGCCACTTCTTCAACCTCTTCCACAGCAGTTGCCTGCATCTCAGCCTCTGGCGCATCATCTGGCATATCCTGTGATTCATCCATTTCCATAATGCTAAGTTGAAACCTACACCCAAGAATCTCCGCAATCAGACGCATGTCCTGCTCTTGAAAATTGTCTCTCCCTAAGCGCTGTGTCATGTTTTGTCTGGACATAGGCTTCCCTGTATGTTGCTCCATCAGTTCTGCCAACTGTTTAATCGTCATTCCTTTTCGACTCAAGATGATTTTCACCTGTTCTCCAAATGTTAAATTCACCATATCGCTTCCTCCTAATATTGTTCCTCTAGATATTCTTCCAATGTTAATCCTGATTCCATAATCTTTGTGGCATGCTCTACCCCCACGTAGCGATAATGCCACGGTTCATAGATAATTCCTGTGATTGCAGTCTTAGATGGTGGGTATCGCAAAATAAATCCATATTTATGGCAATTTTCTGCAAGCCATTTTGCTTCTTTTGTCTCCTCCTGCCCTTCATCTAGTTCTGTGTACTGATTAGAAATTAAGTCTAACGCCAACCCCAGCGCATGCTCACTTGTCCCCGGCTCAGCAACACTCAGTCTATTATCTGCAAATGCATCCCAATAACTCATTCCTTGCTTTAAACGCTCTTTTAATGAATCATTAAACACCTGCTCCTGCCGTTCCACGGAACGATAGGCCGAACAGATAACAATCTGCATTCCCGCCTTTTTCGCATCTTTCAACATCTTTTTTGCCGCATCGGCAATTCTGGAATCCACGCTATAATCCGGCTCTAGCTCTGTTAATTCCGGAACATATCCTGCTTCCATCGGATTCTTATTATTTACCAGGACTAAGTACCAAGGCAATTTGGTTTCTTCTTCCTTCAAGGCTTCGTTCAATTCCTCCTGAAGATCATCCACCTTACTCTGTCCTTCTTCCTTTAGCTCCTTGGTAACCCTTATAATCTCTTCATCTGCCTTGCGTTTTTCAATGGAACCGCTGATTTTTCCTCCCAGAAAAGTTCCCACAAGAAATGTGGCAGTTGCAACGATAATCAGTCTCTTTGTCTCTCTTTTCATCGTCGCGATTACTCTTCGTATTCTTTTCCCCATTCGCATTAATACTCTTCGAAAATCCATTTATTCTCCCTCTTGTACATCTATAACTTTAAACATTGAATCTCCTCTGAAAATTCTCCCACATTGGAACACACTGCAATCCTATAAGGAACCCCTTGAAAGGTGTATTCCCGAAAAAAATACTCCCCTGCAAATTCCCTTGGTTGCCTTTTCAAATAAGGCTTGTCCTCCTGAGAAAATCCAATTTCAAATTGATCCAATCCAAGCCCCATTCCAAGTCTGGTGGCTTTCATAAAACTTTCTTTTAACACCCACAAACGGTAAAACATTTCCCGTTTCGCCTCTTGAGGCTCCATTTCTTTGATGAGTTCATACTCTCCCTGACAGAAAAACCGCTCTGCCACATGTAGTTTCCCATCCCGAATCTTTTCCAAGTCACATCCCAATTGATAGTTTCCGTCACTGCAATCATTCACGGAACAAAGCACACAATTTCCCGAGTGAGACAAATTGAACAAAGATTCTTCAGACAAACCATAGTGCTTCTTCATCTGTTGATACAGGCACCATGCACCAACGCTCAGCGCCTTATCTTCCTGCCTCAAAAGCCTATCCGCCTTTTCCTGCCGATGAGCAGGCACCATATGGTAATAATCTCTATATGTCTCCTCCTCTAAAAGAGCCGAAACATCTGCTAACCATGTGTAAATCATAAACCTTATTCCTTCATAAGTTTCATTCTAAATTTTCCCCATATGACACCTTGAAAATAAATATATACTCTATCATACACAAATAAGACAATCTGGCCCACCAGCCAGAACACCGCCAAAAGTATTCCTTCCACTTTTTTTACAAAAAGTAATTCTTGAAAGAACAACAATGCGGGAACATAAATGCAATTAAAAATTACATATTTTCCTATCCAAAGGGTCAAGGTTCGATTTTTCATATTTGCTTTCGCCGCAATCTTATTCCATAAATATTCGCTACACAGGAGATAGACTCCCATTCCCGCAAATGTAAGGCAATAAAATTTGTTTGGTGCAACGAATACATTTACTAATGTGCTTGCAATCAAAAATCCCATACCGAAACCTACGCCCCATTCTCGGATTGCAATTCCAACGCAAAAAGACGCTGCTGCTATCAGAAAAAGGCTATTCGTTTCAATCACAGAACTTAAGATTAGCATGACCACCGAAAATGCAACCAGCAATCCGGATATTGCTATCTTTCTTCCGCTTACATGCATGAGCACAAATCTCCTCCCATACATTCACACAATGTGTCTGCACACCATAAATCACAGCACAAATCGCCTGTGCTATAAGGCTGGCGCCCATATCCATAACCGGTTGTTTGGTAACGTTGCCCTCTGAACTGCATCTGGTTTGCATAGTTTACATATTCCATATTGTTTGGCTCCATAGCTGCCGCCTGCTTTGCATGGTCAACCGCCACGAGATTATTCCCAATTCCCATATTTGCAATGGAGCTGTAATAGTACCACATTGCACTACGGTTTGGAATGTTAGAAAGTACATTCAAGGCTTCACGAAACCTTCTGGCATTGATATAATTGCGTGCCGCCTGAAGCTCCACCGTTTCTTGACTACTGCTTGCGGAAGAATACCCTTGACTATGACCAGCTGACTGATAAGAATAACCTCCTTCACGCTGCTTCATAATCTGATCATATGCTTCCTGCACTTCTTTGAATTTTTCTTCTGCAAGCTCCGCAAGAGGATTGTTGGCATAGGAATCCGGATGATACTTTCTACTCAGTTCCCGATATGCCTTTTTCACCTCGTCATTACTTGCATTTGGAGATACTCCAAGTACCTCATAAGGATTTGCTATCATGTTCTTTTTCCTCTCGTTTTTTATCATATCTGCTCCACACACCTGCGTACAGAATATTCCTTAAAATCTCTGCATCTTCCACACATGGGAGCCTCTCAAACCAACTGGTACACTCTGCCAAAATATAATTCATCATATCCTTGCATCTATCATCAAAATCCGGTTGGTCATATAACCGGAGCAACGCATTATAGTTTCCTTGCTCCATATCTTTTTCCACATCATCATAAGCATCCATAATGTAAATAAACTTTCCTAAGTAAAATCCCATCCTACGAAGGCTCTTTTCCCATACATCATGCTTATATACAAAAAGTTCACCCATTAACTCGCCAAAATACCTGGCTGTAATATCAATATTTTCTTCTCCCCGCTCTTCGCACTGTGCTAAAAGCTTCATGCACTTACGAATCATAAGACATTTTCCGGGATATTTTGCTTCCAATTCCAAATAGGTTTTGCGAAGAGCCCGAAGACCAATCAGGCTCTTCTTGCTCCTTTCATCCTTCCAGTCATCCATCAGTTTATGATAGGTCAGCACAATATTCATATCCGCTGCATACCTAGAGATTTCGTTAAAAAGCATCTTCTGCTTCTTCATAGGATGCACCACACAACGTCTCTCCTCCACCTTTGACTCGCTTTCGTAAAGGGAAGTCAAAAGAATCACAAGAAATGTCATATCATAAGTAAGCGTTATCTGTCCAAGAAGCCCATAGTTTTCACGAAGCACTTTACAAAGCCCGCAATAATAGGCCTTGTACTTATTAAATTCTCTCATTTTCAGCTCCGGTTTGTGAGCCACAACATATCCAAACATGCCATTCCCTCTTTAATAACTATGTCAATTCCTTCTCGCCTTTTCCATTTTCAAAATTTCACCTACAAAGATTGTAAAAGGGATTCCCCAATGCAGCCCTCCGGCATCTCCACACCAAAATTGTCTGCTATAGTAGCCCCAATCACAGCAAAATTATCCTGCTCCGGAAGCAGCCCTCCCTCTGTCATAGACGGTGACCATGCCATAAACGGCACCTTCTCTCTGGTATGATCTGTTCCCAGATAAGTCGGGTCGTTTCCGTGATCTGCTGTAAGAATCAATAGATCATCGTCTTTTAATAACGGAAGCAGTTCTCCCAATTTTTCATCAAACATCTCAATTTCTTTGGCATAACCCGCCACATCTCTTCTGTGTCCCCATAACGCATCGAAATCCACCAGATTTGTGAAACAAAGACCTGTAAAATCCTTCTTTGCTATCTCAATGGTCTGCTCCATGCCATGCGCAGAAGACTTTGATTTATTGGACTCGGTAAGCCCCTCACCTGCAAAAATATCAAAAATCTTCCCTACTGAGATGACATCATATCCCTTTTCTTGAAGAACATTTAAAACTGTTCTTCCACTAGGCTTCAGTGCATAGTCATGCCGGTTTGCCGTCCTTTGAAACTCACCCTTTTTCTTGCCCACATAAGGTCTTGCAATAATTCGTCCAACCTTCCATTCATCTTTCATGGTCAGTTCTCTTGCAATTTCACAATAGCGGTATAAGGTTTCCAACCCCATAGTTTCCTCATTTCCGCAAATCTGCATCACCGAATCTGCAGATGTATAGACAATCAAGTGTCCTTTCTCCACTTCCTCCTCGGCCAATTCTTCCAAAATCTCCGTGCCACTGGAACTCTTATTTCCAATAATCGTTCTTCCTGTAAGCCGAGATAACTCATCTATTAATTCCTGTGGAAATCCTGTATCCGTAAAAGTCTGAAATGGCTTAGTGATATAAAGGCCCATCATTTCCCAATGCCCCGTCATGGTATCCTTTCCCAGACTCTTTTCATTCAGTTTTGCATATTTGCCCAGAGGCTTATCCATAGGCTCTATATTCTTAAGTTGGCACAAATTTCCGATTCCAAGCCTCCTAAGATTCGGAATGTGAAAATTCTTTGTATGTTCTGCTATATGTCCTAATGTATTTACTCCTTCATCTCCATAACTTGGAGAATCCTTCATCTCGCCAATTCCCAGGGAATCTAGTACAATTGTAAATATTCTGTTATACTTTCGCATAAACTACTCTCCCTTCCTTGTACGATGTACACTTTTTCGTTTACATTTTATCACATACGTTTACAGTAGGCAAATCCAAATTCCTATGTTAAACTTATTTTATAAAAAATTTAGGAAAAGGAATGTTACAGCATATGAATATAGAACAGTATAAATATAAAACCGAGAACATTTCCATCAAAGTTACTCTGACAAATGCTCTCGGCCTTGTTTTATCTTCTATGAAATTAAAGTATTCAGCAGCTCCCTAATATTCTCAAATATAAACTCCGGTTTCACATCGCTGGCCTCCACATCTTCCATGGTTCCTTCACCGCTCAGCACAAAGATGGAATGAATACCGGCATTGACACCACAAGCAATATCATCCTCTAGCTTATCCGTAATCGGCAGACCACCTTCACGCAATTGTTCCTTAAATGAAGTTGTTCCAAGAGCATAAATCTTGTGATAGTTCTTCTCTTGCAAATACAACACAGTTGCATTGGTAGAAGTCAGGAAATCCTCTTTTCGGGAACTTATCCCCAATTTCCCCAATTTTTCAATATACTTATCAACACTTTTTGAAGAATTATTTGTCAGAAAGAAATATTTTCCACCAATACTTTTAATGTATTCCAAAAATTCCAGTGTTCCGTCAAACAAATCGTCATCCAAGTAAATGGTTCCATCCATATCCAACAAATATAGTTTCGTTTGTTTTAATCTTTCCATGTTTTTCTCTCCACAATGTTTACTAAGTATAAAAAAAGCCCTGAAACCTAGAGATTTCAAGGCAGTGCGCGATCAGGGGCTCGAACCCTGGACACCCTGATTAAGAGTCAGGTGCTCTACCAACTGAGCTAATCGCGCGCATTCATTCCGTAACGCAAGGACTATTATATAACGCTTTTCCGACAAATGCAAGCACTTTTATGATTTTTTTCACAATCGTTTTTTCTCACATTTTTTCTTATTCTCAAACCACGTCCCACCGACACAAACAAGGCAAGCCCATCGGCTTGCCTATTTTATATCCATATTTTTGAAGACAGAATCAATTCTTTCGTACACGAATTTCTCCCCTATCATGCCGGCCATTCTGCCAACTTCCTGTCCTTCTCGAAAAAGAATAAAGGTAGGGACGATTTCCGCTTCAAATTCTTCCATTTTCTCCGGTTCCTTTTCTACATCAATACGAACCACTTGCAGCCTTTCTCCATAGTACACCTCTACTTCATCCACAATCGGCATCATCATATTGCATTTTGGACACCAGTGTGCAAATAGTACAATCATTTTTGTATTCATACTGCACCTCCTTGTCGTACTATGTACGTTAAGATTTGCATCTTCCGTTTAAAATATGATAAACCTCTCGAAAAGACCTTTTGATTTTCCGTATACTACATCGCTGTCCACGGTGATAATGATGGCCAAACAAACATAAACCACGCCTCATAATACAGCCCCATATCCCTTTTCTATAAGATATGCAAATCACTTTCTTGTTGCTATTAGCTTATGAATCGGATTTCCCATACTCGAAAATTTTTCTTCGTATTCAGTCATTACATTTCCCTCATTCATGACTGAATCATTGTGTAAATCAAATGTATGTGCAAGCAATCTCCAGCCTGCTTCTTCCACCTGCTCCAGAGAAAACTCGAACAGCGGGCGATTGTCGGTTTTAAACTCCACCACACCATTTTCCGCAAGTACTTTATCGTACTGACAAAAGAACCTTGTAGAAGTAAGCCTACGGCTGGCATGTCGCGACTTTGGCCAAGGGTCTGAGA
Organism: Faecalimonas sp.; assembly: GCA_045648725.1. Classification (GTDB taxonomy): domain Bacteria; phylum Bacillota; class Clostridia; order Lachnospirales; family Lachnospiraceae; genus Faecalimonas. The sequence continues at coordinate 4,313 of JAZRON010000105.1, read as the reverse complement.
AGTTAAGATAAATCTTAGCCACTTCTCCAAAAGCGAACACCTCTGGAAGTTCAAATGCATCCATACAGATAAAGCGAATGTTTTGAAGTTCCATAAACTCCTCTGTATCGAATTTTTCTAAGGCCCGCAAAAGCACACTGGAATAGCGTTCAATTCCAATATAGTTTATATCCGGATTTCGTTTTGCAAGGGTTAACAAAAACTGGCCCTTTCCCATTCCGATTTCAATGTGAATCGGATTGTCATTTCCAAATACCTTATTCCATTGTCCTTTTTGCTCTGTCTCATTCTTAATTGCAATTGGGTGCTTTCGAATCACGTCATCAGCACCGGGTATATTTCGTAATCTCATGTGGTCTCCTTCTAATCAGAAAGAGTTTTGGAAAAGGTTTCTCTTCCAAAACTCCTTGTTTTACTTAAAATCTTCTTCGCTTAAAATAATTCTATCTGAATCGTCTGTGTTTTTACCCGTAAGTTTTTTAAAGAACTTCTTCACACTTGTTCTCTGAGCATTTTCAATTGCATCATCCAAAATATCCTTTACATCTGCAACTGTAACAACACGATCATTTCTCTGTAGCATATCGATACGGCTATACAGAGCAAGAATACCCATTTCGTCAATCTTGTAGCCATTTTCCTTTGCATAAGTTTGTCCAAATGTCACAAGCTCGTCATTAATGAAAACAGGAAGTTCCAATCGAGAAGTAAACTTTTTGCTAAACTGTGGATATGCCTCCAACATTTTCTCCAATGGTTTTCTCTCATCTTCCAATACAACAAGAAGTTCTCCAGTCTGACCTTCCATCACTTCGCACATCTTTTCAACGGTTCTGCGATTCAATCTAGACGCTTTTTCAATGATAATGGCACCGCCATGTAACTTTGAAAGAATGCTTTCCACATCTTTTTTATTCAAAGATTCTGCTGCAACAATACCAACCTTGCCATGCTTTAGTTTTCTGGCTTTTTGAATGGCCTTCACAACATCTACCGCCAATACGGTCTTACCTGAACCTTTGCGTCCGATAATCAAGAGATTACCGATTCTGGAAGTCCCATATCTTGACTTACATTTCTTGTCGTTCTGTAATACTTCTACAATCTGTTCGCTCATTCCGTGAACCGGCACAAAATAAGAGAATAATTTCTTTTGTTCTTCGGTTAATCCGGCTTTTAAACCAATGGCACTTTGTGCTTCCAAATCATAACGGCCCTTTACAATAAATCCCGTATCATATGGAGTTCTTTCTTGGTCAACAGTTTCTTCTATTTCTTCCTCAGTTTCTTCTTCCTCTATGGCTTCTAATTCTACATTACTCTTCAATGCCTTTGCTACTGCCGCCATAGATTGAGTATCACCCAACTTAATACCCGGTGCCTCTTCTACATTCGGAATTGTCTCAAATGCATGAGAAACAACTTGTTCAAAGCCCTCTTCTTCGAAAAATGCTTTTGGCTGCTCAACCATTTCCGGCATCTCAACCGTTGGTGCTTCTTCTACTACAGGAGCCTTTCCCGGAATCTCTACTTTCACATCTAAAGTTGCCAATTGCTCTGCCACCTTCTGAATCAACGTCTTCTCTTCAGCTGGTTCTTCTGCCGGCTCCTCCACAGGCTCTTCTTCTGATTTAATCTTTTGTGCTTCTATATCTGCAGATTCCGTCTCTAATTCTTCCATTAACTGTCTAACGTCATCCGGTAAGATGCTTTCCTCTGCTACTTCGGTCTGCTCAACTTGCTCAGGTGCTTCCTGCGCTTTTTCAGACTCCACTTTTTCTATCTCTGCACGAATCATCTGTGCATTTTCTTTTTGCTTTTCTTCCCACTCCTGAAGCATTTCTTCAATACTCAGGGTTGGATTTTCCTTCTTTTCTTCCACTGCTTCTACCTCTGTTGCATCCTCTGCTACATTTTCTGTTACTGCAACTTCCTCTGTTGCTTCTTGTGTTGGTATTACTTCTACAGGTTCTTCCGTTGTGGTTGCTTCCGCTACCTCTTCCGGTTCTGCTTCTATCGGAAGTTCTTCTTTCACTTCCTGTACCGGTTCGGCAACTTCCGCCGGTTCTGAAACGGTTTCCACCGGTTTTGCAAAACGAAGGTTATATTTTTCTTGTTGCATCGGAGTTAAAGGCTTGTACTGCATCTTCAATTCCATCGCTTTGTATACATATTTCCCTTCGCTAAACCACAGCATCAAATCATCGCATTCTTCAATACATTCCGCGGTCATTCCGGCAGCCTGATATAACTGAGCCAATTCAAATGCCCACTTCTCAACATATTCTACCTTCTTAAATTCCTCTAAAGCCTCAATCTGTTCTTCTAAAGAAGCATTCTGCGCTTTTAAAATCTTATATTTGAACACATATTGGTTCGGATCCTTTGGAGCCAACGCTATAAATTCTTCATAGCAATCCATTGCTTCCTTCATATCATCTAATTTTAAGGCCAATGTCCCCAGACGATAAATAATCTTTCTGCTCTCCGGTGAACGGTCATATGCTAAAAATAAGATATCACGGCTCTTTTCATATTCCCTATTATATTCATATATTTCACTCACTGCGCAAAGCATCGATGCGTTCTTCACTTTACGCCAGTCAATGGTATCTGCCACATCCATTGCTTGCTTGTAAGATTTCTCGCTCATGTATGCAAGCATTTCTTCTGTTTTTACACGATATTCATGTTTGTCCATCGCTTTCACCTCTACAATTTATACCTTTTTTCATTCTATCACAGGAAAGATTTAATGTCAAAAATTATGTAACAAATCTGTAACAAAAACTCTTTAAGATTTCCTAATGAATTTTTTCCCACATAAAAGGTAGCCATTATACTTTTTATAATGACTACCTCTTTATATTTCTTCTTTATTCATTTTTATTTCTTCTTTCTATTTGGAGGATTCTTATGAACTAAAACCTGTATGCCTCTTTCTTCCTTTTCCTTTTATTATTAAAGTTATACCAATCTCCATCTGTCCTCTGATGTTTCTTTACACATCTTTTTTAATAACTTTAACCTTGTGGTATTTCAATCAATATGTTTGCAAATATATCATCTTTTCCTTTTCATCCAGATTTCTTTATACTCTCCAAATCTTTTCCCTTTTTTCATATCTGCCTGGATTATAATCTATGGTAAAGGCTTTCGTCACAGGTTTCTTCATTTGCCATACCACTAACATATTGAGTTGTTGTACATTCAAAATTGTCCATTGGATTCGAGCCTCTCTTTCTTTTAGATTTGTTTGTTTTGTTTTTGTTGTACTTATGATACCATTTGAGTTTTGATTTGTCAATACTATTTTAAGATTTTATTTAAATTATTTTTCTACTTAAATTATGTTGTGTGAATTTTCTGATAATTTATTTTTTGCAACAAAAAAGCGGGTGATGGGAATCGAACCAAAAACCATCACCCGACAAACCGCATAGAAAGGGGATTTTCGGAGCATTGACTTGGGGGTGTGTAAACAAAGTGTAAACATTTTTCTCAAAGTTTCAGTAGAACGAATGTTCTTTTTGTGCTATTATATTTTATATAACATTCCCGAAAACTTATATGAAAATTACAACAGGAGGACTACGATTATGATTATTAATGCAAATGGAACTGAAATATCAGTTATACTTTCATCCGAAAATCAGAACGACTATATTTCTTTAACTGACATTGCCAAATACAAAAACCCAAATGACCCGAGAATAGTAATATCAAACTGGCTAAGTTCGTATGCTACAATAGATTTCCTTGCAACTTGGGAAACATTATATAATCCAAATTTTAACCGTATGGAATTCCATACGGTTAGAAGTGAACCTGGCAGATTAGTTTTGACTCCAAAACAATGGATTGAGCGTATGAATGCAATTGGTATAACATCACAAGCAGGTCGATATGGTGGTACATATGCACATAGTGATATTGCATTTGAATTTGCTTCTTGGATTTCGCCAGAATTCAAATTATACATCATCAAAGATTATCAACGCTTAAAAACTGATGAATCCAAACGCCTTGAAGTTGGTTGGGATACTAAAAGAGAATTAACAAAAATAAACTATCGTATACATACTGACGCTATCAAGGAATTTTTGATAACACCAGAATTAACTAAACAAGAGAAAAATTTCACATATGCTTCTGAAGCCGATATATTAAATGTTGCTTTATTTGGAAAGACTGCAAAACAGTGGCGTGAAGAAACTGGAAATAATAAATTGAACATGAGAGATTTCGCAAGCGTGGAACAACTCATTGTATTAGTCAATTTGGAAAGTATGAATGCAGATATGATTAAGTCG
>JAZRON010000104.1:0-3520 GCA_045648725.1 Faecalimonas sp. | reverse complement strand
ACGTCAGAGCCTGTTCCTTTCTGCATTTGGCATCGGGGCATCGAACCGGACAGCGTGCAGAACTTTGACGAGGATGCCGCACGCCTGGGAAGTTACGGCCAGCTTCAGCCGGGACAGTTTATCCGTGAATTTATGAAATATTAGTGATTATAGACAATAGAAAAAGACAGATTATGAAATATTATAGTACCAATCAGCAGGCTCCAGTGGCCACTTTGGACAAAGCCGTGGTGAAAGGACTGGCCGAGGATAAGGGACTTTATATGCCCGAACGCATCAAGCCCCTTCCCAAGGAGTTCTTTGATGAAATCCAGAATCTCAGCTTTCAGGAAATAGCCTATCAGGTGGCGGATGCTTTCTTTGGAGAAGATGTGCCGGCCGAAGTGCTTCGTCAGATTGTATATGATACCCTTTCTTTTGATGTGCCCGCAGTGCCGGTTACCGACCGCATCTTCAGCCTGGAACTCTTTCATGGCCCCACATTGGCATTCAAGGATGTGGGTGCGCGCTTCATGGCGCGTCTTTTGGGCTATTTTAACCAGAAGGAGGCAAACGACCGCTTGGTGAACGTGCTTGTTGCCACCAGTGGAGACACCGGTTCTGCTGTGGCAAACGGTTTCCTGGGTGTGCCCGGAATCCATGTCTATGTGCTTTATCCCAAAGGAAAAGTCAGCCCCATTCAGGAATGCCAGTTCACTACGTTGGGACAGAACATTACCGCACTGGAGGTAGACGGTGTGTTCGATGATTGTCAGGCATTGGTGAAGAGCGCATTTATGGATGCCGAACTGAATGCACACATGAAACTTACGTCGGCCAACAGTATCAATGTGGCGCGTTTCCTGCCCCAGAGTTTCTATTATTTCTACGCATATGCCCAGATGAAGAAGCGTGGATTGGCAGACAATTTGGTGGTGTGCGTGCCCAGTGGCAATTTCGGCAACATCTGTTCAGCCCTCTTCGGAAAGCGTATGGGGTTGCCGGTAAAGCGTTTCATCGCAGCTAACAATGCCAATGACATTTTTTATAACTATCTGCAGAGCGGTGAATACAAACCCCGTCCCAGCGTGCAGACCATAGCCAATGCCATGGATGTGGGCGATCCTAGTAACTTTGCACGCATTCTCGACCTCTATGGCCACTCTCACGAAGCCATTTGTGCACACATCAGCGGAGCGGCCTATACGGATGAACAGATTGCAGAAACCATGCGCCTTTGCCTTGGCGAGACCGGCTATCTGCTCGATCCTCACGGCGCCTGTGGATACCGTGCCCTGCAAGAAGGCTTGCAAGAAGGCGAAACCGGCATCTTCCTTGAAACCGCACATCCTGCCAAGTTCAAGGAAACCGTGGAAGGAATCATTTCCCGTCCCATAGAAATCCCCGCCAAACTGGCCGCCTTTATGGAAGGGACCAAACAAAGCATCCAAATGACCAATGACTTTGCCGACTTCAAACAGTATTTAATGAAGCAATAACAAGTAGGGCTTGGCCGCTTTAATAAAAAGTGCTTCCTGAACGCAGTTATACTGCATCTGGCAACGCAGTATATCTGCATTGGCACATGCAGTATAACTGCAAACGGGAAGTCAGTACTACTACACCTTTTTTACTGTTTGTAATACTGGCAACAAGTTGATTATCGTAAACCGAATAGTAAAACTTCAATCTGGTATTTTAGAATATCTCATGGTGTCCGCAATGCCCCTTTTTCAGGTGTTGCGGACACTCTGTATAAAATAGCCCTTCCTCTTATCACGTCAAATAATGTTGATTATGCTGGTGATGTAGTATCACAAAAAAGGATGCGTTCAAAAGACGCATCCTTTTAATTAGGTTATAGAAATTTATCTATTAGTATTCCTTTTATTGCTGTCCGGTAAAATGACTATCTTTGCCCATGGTTATATTTATGTTTGTCCAAAACAAAGATAACCAAAAGGGCTGATACCTCGTGAGAAGTATCAGCCCTAATTCTTTATTGACGACATTTTTTACCGGACAGCAATAATTTTAGAACAAGCGGTAGCTGATGCGGAAATCTATTACTGGATATACTTTTACGTTGTTGAAAATATTCATGTACGTCTTTATGCTTGAGCAATAGTCTTTAACGTCATGTGAAAGGCAGGTTCCGTCATGCGTATATACATGAACACCACCCAAATACATGACACCACAGTCAAAAGAACAATTTATTTTCTTGTTACTTGATAATGTGTTTCCGTAACCGAATCCTAAGTATGGTCTTATCTTATTAGCCTTAATGTACGACTTGATCATTGATTCTTCATTTGGGAACATTCTATAAGGTTCTCCCTTTTTATGTATTATGTTGCCCATCTCATCTTTGATGTCATGTCTGTAGCTACCCAATACCATACCCATTTTACCGTAATTCAGTATCCTTTCTGCAACATCTGGCGGAAGTTCTAACCCCATGAAAATTTCTTCTTCGTTAAGTACTTTATCATAAAGGTTATTATAAATGTTAACAGCCAGAACAGTTGGCGCATCAGTAATTTCGTTAACTGCTTTAGCCACCTTTTCTCTGCCTGCATAAAAGCCCAATGTGAAATGCCATTTCTTGTTTTCAAATGGCAATACATCTACTAAGAATTTGAAATTAGTGAACTTAGGACTTCCTACCATTGTAACATGCTCGTCAGGCTCATATCCGGTAAAGCCTTTTAACATGTCGGCTAATTTACCAAAGTGTGTTAGATTGCCGTCTGCGTCGAATTTCCCTGTAGGTTCATCCCCCAATTGTATGCCAAAATTCATATTGTATTTAAATTGTGGCATATAGTCCACTCCAGCTCTTACTTGAAGGAATTGCCCGATGGGAGAAGCAAGTTCTAAACCTATGCCGGTTGTTCCAACAGTTGCGCCTAAATCAACATGGTTGAATATCTTGTACTCGTCTGTGGTAAACTGTGCATTGGCTGTACAGAATCCATAAATTGTACATATAATAATGATTATTCTTTTCATTTTGGCATAAATGAATTGATTACTTTATGATAATCTTTTTCCCGTTCACTATATAGATTCCTTTGGGGAGTGATTTGTCAACCTTATCAGCAACTTTCAAACCAGTTATAGAGAATACACCCTTAACGGGCTTGTCAGTTTTTACAGGATTGATACTTTGTCCTTGTTCATTTTCTTTGTATGCAGCAAGCTGCTCTTCTGTCATCAATTCAAATTCTTCAGGTGAACCAGAAGGTACATTTAGATAAGTCTCATTTGCTGCAAGGTATTCTTCTTTAGAGATGATGAATCCGAGTTTTCCGTCAGAAGTGATTCCCAGAACTCTCATTGTGTTTGCATCATATTTAGTACGGGCATCTTTTGACTTGGGCCTTCTCTCGTTGTTGAAGTAGACTCCTTTCAACATATTGTTGTTGATCTTATTCCCTTTATTAATAAAAAGGTTGAGCTTGTTTGATGAAGGTTCTTCGCTTCCACATCCAATGATTACAGGAGTGTTGGCTGCAATAATCTCATCATTAATTTC
>JAZRON010000103.1:0-14929 GCA_045648725.1 Faecalimonas sp. | reverse complement strand
CAATGTGCAGAAGCATATATTGCATGTGACACGAAATTTTGGCTTTGGATAAACTCGGAACTTGTTGTTTATGAAGGTGGAGTTTTCAGAGAAAGCAAAAATGGATGTGGTTATGCCGAAAAAGTAGATTTGGCTAAGTTTTTAAAAGAGGGCGACAATGTAATGGCTGTCCTTGTATGGTATTATGGAAATGGCGGGCGTAACAATACAGACAGCGGGGAGGCAGGTTTTGTTTTTTCGTGTGACGAGTTGACATTATATTCTGACTCGGATTTTAAAGTGCTAAATCATCCGGCTTATGTAAAAACGGGAGTACCTCATCCGGCGTATTTGTTCGGAGGTCATAACATTGGTTTTGATGCTTCCTTGGATTTTGGTGATTTCACAGCATTTGATTTTGATGATACGATGTTTGAATGTGCCACGGTATATCCAAATCGAGTTTGGGGAGACTCGGTTTTATCACCACTTCCACTTCTTCGAGTATTTGAGGAGCGAGAGGTTGAGGTTCAAAAAAGTGAAACAGGTGTTGTGGCAAAACTTCCATATGCAATGACCATGTCAGTGTGCTTTGTCGTTGAGGCTGAAGGAGGAGAAGTTCTTGATGTTCGTACAGACAGATATGCCATTAATGGGGGTCCGGGAGATGAACAACACACATACAATGGTCAGCGCATGGAATACAAAGCAACAAAGGGCATTAACGTTTATAAATGTCCGATGTATTTATATGGTGAAAAAATTATTATGACCTTTCCGGCTAGTGTAAAATTAGTCAAACTGTCATATATCGAGAGTGGATATGATACGGAACAAATTGGAACTTTAAAAACGGATAACGAGTTGTTCAATTGTCTTATTGAAAAATCCATAAGAACCTTATATGTATGTATGAGAAACAATTTCATGGATTGTCCGGACCGAGAGAGAGGACAATGGATAGGAGATGTGTCTGTTCAAACTCCACAAGTATTTTTTGTATATGATGACAATGCAAAAAAACTTTTGAAAAAGGCAATTACAGATTTCATTGATTTGAGGAAGGGAGATGTTCTGGTAGGCAATGTGCCGGGAGAAAATTTTTCAGAACTCCCAAGCCAGAGTCTTGTGGCGATAAGTGAATTTGGCCTCTTGGGTGAATATTATGCTTATACACATGATAAGAGTGTGTTAGAACTTGCCTTTGAACCGATTGTGAATTATCTCAAATTGTGGGAGATGGATGATAAAGGACTTTTAGTGCCACGAAAAGGTAACTGGAGATGGTTTGATCATCTTTGGAATGTGGATGAAGATGTGCTTGAAAACTGTCTGTATCTGGCAGCTGCTAAGTATGCCATTAAAGTTGCAGGAATTTTAAATAGGCACGAGTTCGATGGATTTTTGAATGATAGAGTAAACATGCTTTCTGAAAATATAGGGAAATATTTATGGAATGGTGTTTGTTATACTTCTCATTCTTTTGTGGATGATAGAGCAAATGCAATAGCAGTGCTTTGCGGGGTGTGTCCGAAGGAACGTTATCCAGCCATTCGAAAGATACTATTGACAGTATTTAATTCCACGCCGTATATGGAACGATTCGTTTTGACAGCATTGTGTGAAATGGGATATATTGAAGATGCATATCATCGTATGATGTCGAGATATTATAATCTTGCTGTGAACGAGAATTCAACGTTGTGGGAGGACTTCTATATACTTGGAACTCGAAATCATGCTTGGAGTGGTTCGCCTTTAGAGATAGCATTTAAGTACATACTTGGTTTAAAAACCGAGGATGCATTTCAAACGTATACCATTCATCCAATTGCAGGAATTTTTAAGGAGATCACGTTTACCTTTAAAGATGGAGATGAGAGAGTGGAAGTACATCTAGAAGAAGAAAACGGAGCCATGGTTGAGAAATATAGAAAAAACATTTAACTTTATAATGCCCTTCGAGTCATTTGGCATGACTTGAAGGGCATATTTTATATTGTCTATTTTCTTTTTAGTACGACTGGTCCTAACAGGCCGGTAGGTTCTTGGACAAAATGACGGTCGAATGGATTCTTGTGATGGGCTTTTACTAATGTATTAGTCACATCGATTGTCAACTTGTTTTCGCCCGTATGTAGAAGAACAGCAGGCAATGTCACTTGGTATGGTGGGCAGATAAGTTCACTCACGAGAGTGTCGTTTACATAAACCGATATTGCTTCATAAGCTTCTCCCATGTCAAGTAAAAGGTCGCCTATATTTTGCAACCAAAAAGTACGTTGATATCGTATGGTGCCTGAAAAATCAGGAAGAAATTCAGGACGAGATAGGTCGCCAACGCAGTCAAATGGAACGGACCGAAATGTAGGATATTCTGAAGAAGTTGCGATTCCAATATTCCAATCATTATCCAAAGTCTGGTATGTAACATAGTTCTGTTCCGGTTCCCACTTATCTAGACCATCTGTATCACATCCAAATACAATAATGCGACTTTCCCACGCGTCTAATTGTAGACGAATCTTGCTATTACCATCTGATACTTGTTGACTGGCAATAAGGCTGCTGTCGTCCATGGCATTGTACACGATGGCCGGACGATTATCCTGAAATGTTATGGTGGTATCTATTCCGTGTTGTGTAGATTGATTTACAAACAGATAGATATCCATTCCTTGTTTCTGATAGTGAGAGTATAGCAAATCAGGGTCCGTTATATCACAGTGAATGTCGGCTAGGTTTGCAAGCACTTGAGGGAGATGACCGGTTTTTACTACCTGTGCACCTGGAATGTCTGCCTTACTGCCGAAGTAACAACGTTCAGGCAACGAATTAGTAAAGTAAACAGGTAATCCTGCCTCAATAAAGTTGGCCAACTTTTTGGCAAAAGCTGGTGGAATCAATTGTGCATAAGGTACTACAAGGGCACGGAAAGTTTCGGTTTCGGTATGCAATAGACCATTATCTATGTAAGATTCATACAAAGTGTCAATGCAGACTACATCGCAGTCAATCTGATGTTGTGCCAATACTTTTACACTTTTTTCAAATGGCTCGCAGTCTCCGCCCCATTCTGCTTCGGCATGATATACAACTGCCACAGGAGCGATATGAGCGGCGTCAGTAAGGGCATCCACAAGGCGTTTCGTATAGTTGGACCATACGTGGAAGTATCGGAACTGAGGGTTCTCGCCTCTGGCATAAAAATGTGGTGGACAATCAGGGTCAGGGAATGGAGCCGGTGAAAAGGCGTGAGGTGTAATAATATTCACACCTTGTACGGCGAGATGATCCGTTATCCACTTCATGAGCCTTAACCCTTCAAACCAACCATAGGCACCGAAAGCCTCGCACAGTGTGTTCCCTTGCTTCTTTGGATCTACATGAGCAGCAGATGAAGCCATCTTAGCCAGTCCCCAGTGACTAAAATCACAATCAAAATTGTTGAATTGTGTGGCAAAATGCCCGGTCGTCTGCTCCGGCATTAAGTTGTCTACCACATCAATCCCTGCCATATCCATTCCTTCCATGGAACGGAAGAAGTGTCCTGAACCATAGCCTAGACGTGCATGACAACCGTTTTCTTCTACAACATGGCCAATTAGTTTTACATTGTGTGCACGACACCAATCCCCTAATTGACCGATAAAATTCTTGGCAAATAAATTGGATACTGTGTCCATATATAAAAAGCGTGTATCCTTGCATATTCCTTGACGATCTGGATACCATAGTAATGGAATCAATCGTGTGAAGTCTCCTAATGGAGAACAACTTAGTATATCGGACAAGTTATCGATGTATGGCATCGGCATATAATCTTGTCCAATGACAACAGTATGTCCTGTAATGTTGCCAAAACGTGGTTCGTCAGTAAAAAAGCCTTGAATACGTGTGCCGAACAGATGACCATAACGAGCATAATGTTCCTCATGTACTAGTTCAATATACTTGCCTACCCCATCATAACTCAATGGATTGACATAATTCTTTGTATGTTCCTCTTGACCATATGGAGAAATTTTTATTACAAAAATTCTCCAATCACCTTCTGGTACAGCCCAATACAAACGACCGTGGGACACCAGATGGGTTAAATCTACCAACGTATCAGAGTCTAGTTCGTATTCACGAGCGTCGGTGCGTCGGGCAGCGATTATACGGAATAAACTTTCCCCCTCTTTCATCCACTCATCTATTAGAAAATGCGCATGAGGGAGTGGACCGTGAGCGTCCATATGGTTTTCAATCCAATATCGTTTGGTGTGTTGAGGGTATTTTTGCGCTAACCTTCCATCGGCAGTTCCACTAGGATAGTCGCCATCGTCAAATATCCACACCAACATATCAAGTTTTTCTGCTTCTTCAAGGATAAAATCCATATCACTCCACCAGCCATCTCCCAGATAGTCAGGATGAGGACGTGGTTCTACGACAAAGTCGTTGATGCCAACTTCTTTCATGCGTTGCATCTCGTTCAAAATATCCTCATGGCTTTCGGCGTGATGCCAAAACAATGGGTTGAGTGAATGCTCCGCTTTTGGTGCAAATTTCATAATATGACCTCCTGTATCGAAATGATTAATGTTGTACATATCATATAAAAGAGTATCAATGTGAACAAGAACTATTATTGCTGAATAACAGTACAAAATTGCTCTCATAAATGTAGGTGCATTGACGTTCTCGAGAAAAGAGGTATAGTCATATTATGAAGTATTGTGAAGATGTTGAAAGGAGTTCATGTCTATGCTGGAATGTTGTATGGATTTATTGCCAGGTTCCTATGGCTATTCTCCGACAAGTGATGTGTTTGCACAATCATTTCCTTTTTATTGTATAGACTCAGGAAAATTTGTTAATGGTGATAGATATTATACAAAGAGGGATAATTTCGATAATTATTTGCTTATAGTAACTGACAGCGGAAGAGGAAAATTGGTTTGGAAAAATCAAAGTTGTATTTTGGAAAAAGGAAGTGCGGTTCTTATTGATTGTAACTCCTATCATGAGTATTTCACATTACCGAAACATGAGTGGAGTTTTTTTTACTTACACTTTAAAGCATTGTCTATGGAAGGATACAAAAGTGCTTTTTTGTCAAAACTCACTCCGATAAAATTAAAATTGCCAAAATCTGCCTGTCAAATAGTAGATCAAATTTATCAAATGTCTTTTCGGGCAGACATTATTTCTTATGCAACGCAAAGCAATATGATTTCCAATCTGTTGACAGAAATGTTGCATTCGCTTGTGAATGATGATGCAGCAACACTGCAAATATATCGACCGGATATTGCGGCTTTGACGGAATACATTAGGGACAATTGCACCAAGTCAATGGGAATAGAAGATTTTTCGAAAATGGTTCACCTTTCCAAAAGCCACTTAATTCGTGTTTTCGAAAGACAAACGGGAATGTCACCATATAAATATCTGCATATGTGTCGTATTAATAAAGCGGCACATTTGTTGAGAGTATCGGATATGACGGTGGCGCAAATAGCTTATGCAGTCGGATATGACAATCCAATAGTATTGACTAGACATTTTAAGGCATTTCACCAGACAACTCCGAGAGAGTATCGGAAAGTATTTGTGATGTTGCCACGCGAAGATTCCGAGGTTGAAACTGATGAAATGTAATGAAAAGTTCATATACATTTTTTACAATATTTTATGATTGGATAAGCAATGTTTTTTGAGTGAAATAGATGATAAGATTGTAAGAAGTGACAAAAGAAAGGAGTGTAACAAAAGTAAATATTTTGCAGAAAAACATGCAGAATTAGTTTTAGATTGAAAAATAAGTAAGTTTTAAATTATTAAATAAAAGGAGGATAAAGTGTGAAAGCGCAAACAAAAAAACTAATAAAAAGATACAGGGTTTTGTATTTAATGCTTCTTCCGGCAATCGTTGCAGTTTTTATTTTTCACTATGTACCGTTGTATGGAATATTAATGGCATTTCAGAATTACAAACCTAGTTTAGGTATCAGCGGTAGTGAGTGGGTTGGTTTGGAACATTTTACTACTTTTTTAAGTTATCCGTATTTTTGGCGTACAATTAGGAACACATTATTACTGAGTTTGTGTGGTCTGATGACGTTTCCGTTGCCGGTAATATTGTCTATTATGTTTAACGAACTAAGAAGCAATAAATTAAAGCTGGTTTCACAAACGGTTACATATGCACCCCATTTTATTTCAGCAGTGGTTGTATGTTCCATGACACTGTTGTTTATTCAACAAGACGGAGGACTTATAAACATTATTATCGGATTTTTTGGAGGAGAAGCTCAAGAGTGGATTGCCAAACCGAATGCATTCCCGTTGGTTTATACGTTAAGTGGATTGTGGCAAGGGCTTGGTTGGGCAACGATACTCTATACATCATCGTTGGCATCTCTTCCATTAGATACAGTAGAGGCGGCAAAAATCGATGGAGCAGGAAGGCTTGGAACTATCTGGCACATCTATCTTCCACATTTAAAGCCTACGATTGTAATTATGTTAATTCTCAACATGGGTACTGTGTTGAGTTCAGATTTTGAAAAGATCTTTTTGCTTCAAAATCCACTTAATCAGACCATATCCAGCGTGTTGTCGACCTACGCATATAATGTGGGTATTATAGGTGGGCAATACAGTTATTCAGCTGCAATTGGATTATTTAACAATGTAGTGACAGTTATTCTTGTTGTTATGGCAAACACTATTACAAAGAAATTATCAGAAGACAATCTAGGATTATGGTAGAAAGGGGAAAAAGATGAGAAAAAAGAAATTAGGTAAGATTACCATGTTTGATATCGTGAATACTTCCTTGGTAATCATTCTTACTTTGTTGGTATTATATCCGCTGTATTTTTGTATCATTGCATCTTTTTCTGACACGGAAGCAGTTGCAAGAGGGGAAACACTTGCTTGGATTAAAGATTTCACATTAGAGCATTATAAATATGTATTTAGGGAAAAATCTTTGTGGGTAGGATATAAAAATACTATTATTTATACTCTATTTGGTACGATTTACAATTTGATTATGACAATTCCAAGTGCATATGCATTATCAAAAAAAGATTTACCATTCAAAAACATAATTTCGTGGTATTTCTTCCTTACAATGTATTTTAGCGGTGGAATGATTGCGCAGTATTTCTTGGTTAAGAATCTTGGTTTGATGGACAATCCACTTGTAAATATCGTTGGTATAGGTTTGTCAGCTACAAACTTAATTGTTACGAGACAATATTTCACAAATAGTATACCGGATGAATTATATGAGGCCGCCCATGTGGATGGTGCCAGTGAATGGCATTGCTTCAGAAAGATTGCAATACCGCTTGCAAAACCAATCATTGCAGTTATGTCTCTTTATTATGGAGTTGCTAGATGGAATAGTTATTATGGAGCGTTGTTATATATTCGTTCAGATGAATATAAACCATTACAACTTGTACTACGAGATATTTTGATTAACAACCAAATATCTATAACAGATATGGGGGTTATGGATGCAGATACACTCGCTTATGCAATTGAAAGGGCTAATTTGGCAGAAGGTATGAAGTACGCAATTGTGTTCATTGCGAGTGCCCCACTTTTAATTATCTATCCGTTCCTGCAAAAGTACTTTGCAAAAGGTATTATGGTTGGATCGGTTAAAGGATAAATATAATAACAGGAGGAATTTATTATGAAAAAGAGAATCATTCGAACAATTTCAATGTTGCTGGTTATGGCAATTATTTTTGCAACAGTTGGCTGTGGCAAAGGTGGAGACAAAACGGATTCACAAAGTGGAGATTTGAGTTGGCTCAATACAGGAGGAACTCTACCAATTGTCAAAGAAGGAACAGAAAAAACTTTGAAAGTGGCAATTCAAATGTATAGCGACGCCGGAGATCCGGACACACAGTGGTTTTATAAGTTTATCGAAAAAGAGATGAACATTAAGCTGGAAGTTACAAAAATCAAGGGAACAGAACAATTAAAATTAATGTTAGCAGATGGAGAACTTCCGGATATTATTATTGGTGCGATTTCTGACACTTCTTCATTGATGAGATATGGTGCTGACGAAGGAATGTTTGCGGACTTAGCTCCATACATAAACGAGACACTCACCCCTAACTTACACAAATTGTATTCAGAACATCCGGAATATAAGGTGGCAGTAGAAGATAGAGACGGACATATTTGGTCTTTGGGATTTGTTAATGATCCGGCAAGTAGAGGAAATATTTCACGTGCATTTTACAATTATGATTGGTTAGAAGAGGTAGGATGCCAAACACCAACAAACATAGATGAATTCTTAAATGTAATGAGAGAATTCAAGAAACTTGGCAATGATGTTACCCCGATGGCAGGTTCATGGACAGACTTTAATCCTTGTTTGATTTTACTTAACTCATTTGGTTATTTAACAGAAAATGCGAGAGGGTTGGATATTGCATTAAGAAATGGGGAAGTAGTTTTGCCAGTTGCAGACCGTGAAGTATACGGGGAATACCTAAAGTTATTAAAGCAAGTATACGATGAAAGATTAATCGATGAGAACTTCTTCACAATGACTAACTCAGCTACTACAGCTAAAATCTCAAGTGGAAAATGTGGCTATCTTGCAGAAGCTCCATTTGTTTTTGTAAAAGATTTTGGTTCATGGTGGGGGGCACAACCATTGACAAGTGCATACAATAGCACACCACAATGGCCACAAGGAGCTGCGGCGCTTACATGCGGAGGATTTGTTGTGAGTGCGCAAAGTGAAAACAAAGAGCTTGCAATGGCATTTGCAGATTGGTTCTATGAAGAATCAGGGAAAAACTATTACATATCTGTAAATGGTCCGGCTGCAACACAAGAAGAATATATTTATGATGATGTAGTAACCGGATTTACAATTGATGAGGAAAACTTCTCGGCAAAATGGCCATATTACGAAGAAAACCAGGCAAGCTATTCTAGTAAAAACGATTATATCGGAAAAGAAATATATCTTTGGGGATTCCGTATGTTGGGTAACGGTCTTGCATATTCTACACAAAATGTAGATGCACTTGTGTATGGTTACTCACCTGAAGAAATTTCTAATTTCTATACGGATGTAACGGCTGATGGAATTCAAGCTGATGTAAGAAAAGAAGCGGAAAATGATGGTGAGATGTGTTTCCGTTTGGGAGTTGAAGATACATTACTTCCTTATGTTTCAGAAGATGGACTTTCAAAGGCATATTTGGAAGCATCAGTAGGTATTGCGACAGAAAACATGATGATGCTTGTTAAGGAGTATGCAATCCAAGAAACAGCGGCTTTTGTCACAGGTAGACGTCCGTTAACAGATGATGAGTTGAATAAATATTTTGACGAAATAGAAGCCTTAGGCGCAAAAGAAGTGGTAGATACATATAAGGAATACTATGGAAGATAGTCCGTTTGAAAAATGAATAATATCAACCAGTCAGATATGTTTGCAAATATTTTGCAAACATATTTGACAAGGAAGGGAAAGATTATGAGAAGAAAAGATGTGACATTTAAGAAAATTGTTGCTGTTTGTCTTGCTTTCTGCCTTGGAGCCGGAACGCTTACAGGATGTGGCAAGAATGAGCAGGCAGTCAGCAGTGATACAATTGATATGAGTAAGGTCAATAACACAACATCTATGTATGCCGGAACCGATGATTTGGGACGCACCTTAGAATTATATAAAGATGGTGATGATTCAAAAGAAGTGGGAGTTTTCTATTTCCTTTGGTTGGGCGCGCACGGAGACCGTAAATTGTATGATGTTTCAAAGATCTTAGAAAAAGACCCAAATGCAGCAGATGATAGTGTCTCATGGCTGAAAGCAGGCGGTGGCCCGGCTGGTGCAGTTCACTGGTGGGGAGAATCACTGTTTGGATATTTTTTATCTCAGGAAGAATGGGTAATTGAAAAAGATGTTCAAATGCTGACAGACGCCGGAGTTGACTTTTTGGCATTGGACCTTAGTAATTCATACACATATTCTGATTCATTATTGGTTTTGCTAAAGGTATTAGATAAATATTATCAGCAGGGATATGAAGTGCCACAGATTACACCGATCACAAAGGCTTATGGTGGCTCAACAATTATGACATTGTATAAAGATATTTATTTAAAATATCCTGAGTATGGTCATCTCTGGTATCAGAAAGATGGAAAACCTTTAGTAATTGGGGCTGAAATGGACGAAGGGTTAACCGATGAAGCAATGGAATATTTTTCATTCCTCTATCCACAATGGCCAAAAGAAGATTACCACGCAAACGGATTTGCATGGATGGATTTTGGACTTTGGACCGATGATGGCTCCCTTGCTGTTTTTGGTGAAGAAGGAGAAAAGACAATCATGTGTATATCCGTTGCACAGCATTGTGGAACATTGGCATGGAGTTCAACCGCCTTCTATGGTGATACCACAAATCATAGCAGAAACTGGCATGATGGTGCAAACGATCCGGCTGAGGATGCATATCTCTATGGCTATAATTTTGGAGAACAATTTGAATATGCAATTGAGCAGAATCCGGACATCATATTTATTACCGGATGGAATGAATGGGTTGCAGCACGTCAGGCTGCTTGGCAAGATTTAACAGATCCTATTATTATAGTAGACACAGCGAATATTGTAGGCAGTCGTGATATCCAGCCAATGAAGGGCGGATATGGTGACAACTATTATATGCAGATGGTGAATTATATCCGCAAGTTTAAAGGTGCACCAACAACCAATATTGCTTTAAATACAGCAGCTGAAGTGAAACCAGTGACAATTGATATTGAAAAAGAGACATCACAATGGAATGCTGTGAGTTCGTACTATTTGGATTATATTGAAGACACCATGGATAGAAGTGCAATGGGATTTGGCGAGATTTATTACAAAGATGAAACCGGAAGAAATGACATTTATAAGATGAAGATTGCTAACGATTCTAAAAACTTATACGCGTATGTCCAGACTATGGATGTTATTAAGGGTATGGATGATGACCATTGTCTTAGCATGTTTATTAGTACAGGTAACGAAGAGAACGAAACTTGGTGTGGATATGACTATGTCATAAATCGTACTGGTGCATCAGCAGATGAACTGGTGGTAGAACAGCGTACAGCTTCTGGGTGGAAGAAAGTTGGAACCGCTACATACTCAATGAAAGACAATGAATTGCAATTTGCAGTTCCGCTTTCAGTACTTAAACTTGATAGTGAAGATGTTTCTATACAGTTCAAATTTGCTGACAATTATCAGGGAGAAGATGATATCTTTTCATTTTATTTAAATGGTGACGCAGCTCCTTATGGTAGATTGAATTATGTATATGAAAGTAAAGGAATCAGCAAAATAGAAGGATTTGAAATTAATACAAAAAAAGCAATTCCTACTTGGGCAAATAAATAAATCAGAACCTAGAGTTTTTGAGAACGCCGAATATTAATGAGGAGGATAGAGAATGGAACAAAATGTTAATCGTAAAAAGAAAATAAAGATACTTTTATCAACTGTTCTTCTGCTGACAATTGTTGCTGGTCTTGGAATCGGTATACTTTTGTCAAGAGGAGACAGTGCGTTTGCATTTGGTGTAGGGCCTGTGCGTCAGTATGAATATGAAGAAAAAGATAAAAGTGAAAAAGATAAAATCAGTAACCATATTATTGATGCAACAGTTTTAGGTTTGTGGAATATTTCACAGATAGATGTAGCAAAAGTTGGTCCGGAGAGTTCCTATGACGACAGGCAAGGTACAAGGTGGAATCCGTGTGCGTGTAACGATTTTGTGGGAGACCCTTCTATTGTTTATACGTTGGATGGCTATTACAACATGGATACATGGGAGATGCTCTTTACCGTTCGTCAACCATTTTTTCAATTATATGCAAGTAACGATGGTAAGGATTTCAAACTACTTGCAGAGGTCACAAAAGACAATATGGATGAATTCTACGAGGTAGATGGTGAGAAAATCATCTGTACTATGGACGGTTTGGAAGCAAAGAACATTTTATATGTTAAGGTTGTATTTACGGGCACAAATACAGAAAATAATAATCCGTGGTTGGCAGTGAATGCAGCCAAATGTATTGGGGAAAAGTTAGGCGATGGACCGAAGGAAAAACCAGAGTTTGAAGACCCATACAGAATCGAACCATTAGATGTAGAAGAATTTAAAGTGTTTGGTAATTGGTTTGAAGGTCAAACTACAAACGAGACAGTAGCACCACCAAAGACATATGATGGAAATATTTACAGTTTTTGGAATCCGGGAGCACAGTGGAACTTTGAAGGTGAGCCAGGGATTTTGTATAAGCTGAGGAGCGCAAGAGATATTAAGAAAATACAAGTTTATTTTGGTAAATATGCCCACTATTTTGACCTTTATGTAAGTAAAGATGGAAACTCATATAATCAGGTTGCAACCATTTCTTATGCGAACGAAGAGGCGGCGTATACTAAGGACAAAAATAACGCTTACATCTGTACATTAGATGGGTTGTCGTTAAAAGGTATTCGATATATCAAGATTGTGTTCACCGGTAGATCTGATGGTGGTGCATGGGTTGTATTCAATGAGCTGGTTGTAAGTGGCGAGGGAGCGAGTGCGATAGACACTTCTTGGATGATGAGAACCGAACCTCTCAGCAAGCATCCTTGGATTGATACTACTCAGATTATCGGAACATGGAAAACAGACCTAAAAGGAAATAGAATCTATGGTGTTACGAAAACATATGATGAAGACGCAACTACATTTTGGAATCCAGAAGCGCAGCCAGACTTTTATGGGGATCCTGGAGTGATTTATACTTTGAAAAAACCGATGTCCTTAAAGAAACTGCAGATAAACTTTGGTTTCGGCATACATTATTTTGATGCATATGTGAGCCAAGATGGAGTGACATATACACAGATTGCAGACATTTCATCTGCAAACCAAGCAGTGGCATATACAAAAGAAGGGGAAAATACTTATTTATGTACATTGGATGGATTGTCAGTTGAGAATGTTAAATACATAAAACTTGTGTTCTCAGGTAGACAGACAGGTAGCACATGGGTTGGAATGCGAGAACTGATTCTAAGTGAGACAGGTGCCAGTGATGTAGATACCTCATGGATGATGAGCAAGGATCCAGTGGGCATTCATCCATATATCATTTCTGCATCGCCTGTTGGAACATGGAAGAGTGACCTTAAATTCAATTCCACATACGGAGTTGCAAAAACATTTGATGAAGATGGGGCTACATTCTGGAATCCGGAAGCAAAACTAAATTATGAAGGTGATCCGGGAGTAATTTACACTTTAAAGAAACCGATGTCTTTAAAGAAACTGCAGCTAAACTTTGGTTTTGGTATCCATTATTTTGATGTATTTGTGAGTCAAGATGGAGTGACATATACACAAATTGCAGACATTTCATCTGCAAACCAAAATGTTGCATATTCGGCAGGAACAGATGGTGGTTCTCTGTGTACGTTAGACGGCTTATCTCTTAGAAATGTTAAATATATCAAACTTGTGTTCACAGGAAGAAAGACTGGCAGCACTTGGGTTGCATTGCGTGAACTTGTTGTTAGTGAGACAGGAGCAAGCAATGTAGATACTTCATGGATGATGAGTACGGAACCAGTTAGTACACACCCATACATTAATTCAGCTCAGCTTGTAGGTGTATGGAAGAATGCTATTAAGGACGATGCCTTCTATGGAGTTGCAAAAACATATGATGAAGATGCTACTACATTCTGGAACCCAGAGGCACAAGTGAATTATGAAGGCGAACCAGGGGTTGTATACACATTAAAGAAAGCTATTACATTGAAAAAGATGCAGTTCAATTTCAGTGACAAGGTATATTACTTTGATGTTTCTGTAAGCCAGGATGGCACATCATATACACCGGTTGCAAGCATCGTTGCCGGCAATGTAAGCAATGCATATCAAACAGGTACAGATGGTAGTACTTTATGTACATTAGATGGTCTGAACCTTGAGAATGTAAAATACGTGAAACTTGTGTTTACAGGAAGAAACAATGGAAGTAACTGGGTAAGTTTATATGAAACAATTCTCAGTGAAGAAGGAACAAGTGGATTAGATAATTCATGGATGTTGCCATCAACCGGATCCGATGACGATGAAACAGAAGGACTGGTTCAGATAGAGACTGCTACTCCAATTGGTGGTTGGACTGTAGACAATGTGGATAGTCAGTATTCTCCTTTGGAGACATATGATGGCGATAAGGCTACATTCTGGAATCCATGTGCTAGTTATGGTTATGTATCTGATGAGGGAATTATCTATACATTAAGTGATGAAAATGATCTCACGAAGTTAAAACTTACATTTGGTTATCGATATTTCTATTTTGACGTAGATGTTAGTACAGATGGAACAACCTATACAAATATTGCATCAGTGAATGCAGATAATTATGCCACATATTATACAAACGGATATGTGTGTACAATTGATAATCTAACTGCACAAAATGTGAAATACGTGAAACTTCGTTTCACAGGTGACAGCACAAATAGTTGTTGGGGTTGTTTATATGAAACCGAGATCAGTGGAACAGCATCAAACGATGACAATAGTATCGTAAAAGCGACCATTACCAATGGAGAAGTAACCGGTGAATGGAACGCGAAAGCACAGTCGTCAGCATTCCAAACATATGATGCAGATGTAACTACAATGTGGAATCCAAATGTAAAGGATTATCAATCAAATGAAGCCATTGTATATACATTAGATGGTAAATATGACCTTACAAATATGAAACTCACATTTGGTCGTCATTATTTCTACTTTGACGTGGCTGTAAGTACGGATGGAGTAACCTACACGGATATTGCATCAGTGAATGCAGACAATTATACGACAAAATATACAGATGGATATAT
>JAZRON010000102.1:0-7862 GCA_045648725.1 Faecalimonas sp. | reverse complement strand
TTCGACATCAGGAGAAGCATTGGCTCTTGCATCCATGAGTATAGCAGCAGGTTATGGGGACTATATTATGGCTGTGACTTCCAGCCATTTTGGAAGTGCCGAGAAAGAATTTCGTTTTCCCCTTGGATATGCCAATCAGCGTCCACTCACGTCTCAGTGGACGGTGACGGGAAGCGGTGCTTTTGTAGTTGGCAATCAAAAAAGTCATGTAAGAATCAGTGGAATCACGGTAGGAAAAATCGTGGATTATGGATTGAAGGATTCCCAGAATATGGGAGCTTGTATGGCTCCTGCTGCCTGTGATACCATTGTCCGAAATCTGAAGGATTTCGGTCGAAAAGAATCCGATTATGACCGCATTTTCACCGGTGATTTGGGATATGTAGGACAGAGCATTTTATTTGATCTAATGCGAAAAGAGGGGAAGGATATCAAGCAGAACCATGTGGATTGTGGCATGATTATATTTGACCAGCAGACCCAGGGGACCAATGCGGGCGGCAGTGGCTGCGGATGTGCGGCGGTAACTCTTTCCTCCTATATTTTGCCTCGAATTGAGAGTGGGGAGTGGAAACGTGTGCTTTTTGTTCCTACAGGAGCGTTAATGTCTACGGTTAGTTATAATGAAGGAGAGAGTGTTCCGGGAATCGCACATGGAATTGTGCTGGAGCACTGTTAGGAGGGGAATTATGGATTATGTAAATGCGTTTTGGGTTGGTGGACTTATCTGTGCATTGGTGCAGATTCTGTTGGACAGAACCAAGTTGATGCCGGGTAGGGTCATGGTTTTATTGGTGTGCACAGGAGCGGTACTTGGATTCTTCGGTATTTACGAACCATTCCAGAAATTTGCGGGAGCCGGCGCCAGTGTGCCTCTTCTTGGGTTTGGAAATGTTCTTTTTAAAGGCGTAAAGGAAGCGGTGGAAAAAGAAGGATTTATAGGTGTGTTTATGGGTGGATTTAAGGCTAGCGCAGTGGGGATTTCAGCGGCATTAATCTTTGGCTATCTAGCTTCCATTCTGTTTAATCCGAAGATGAAGAAGTAAGTTAAGACTAGGTTAAATTTGTGTAAAATCGCCAAAATCGGTTGTTTTATTTGGGGGATAATGTTATGGTGAAAAAGACTAGGGAATCTTTTTTGAGAAATAGGAGGAATTGAAAATATGGATTATGCCAGCATTATTATCCCTTTCGTAGGTGGATTGGGAATGTTTATCTACGGTATGCAGATTATGGCATCCGGTCTTGAAAATGCAGCTGGAAATAGAATGAAATCACTTCTTGAAGCATTGACAAGAAACAAATTATTGGGAGTATTATTAGGGGCATTTATAACAGCAGTAATTCAAAGCTCGTCAGCTACAACCGTCATGGTAGTAGGTTTTGTAAATGCCGGAATTATGAATTTAACACAGGCTATGGGAGTTATCATGGGTGCCAACATCGGTACTACTATTACAGGATGGCTCGTATCCGCAGGTGAGTGGGCAGATTTCCTGAAGCCAAGTACACTTGCACCAATTGCAATTGCAGTCGGTGTGGTTGTGATGTTAACAGGGAAGAGAAAGACTTCCAAAGATGTTGCCAGCATTGTTGTAGGTTTTGGACTTTTGTTTGTGGGAATTTCCACCATGTCAGATGCAGTGAGTCCATTAAAGGAAGTGCCTGCATTTACTAATTTATTTGTAACATTAGGAGGAAATCCAATCTTAGGTATTCTGGTGGGTGCCGGAGTAACTGCAATTATTCAAAGTTCATCGGCATCCGTTGGTATTCTGCAGAGTTTGGCTGGAGCGGGATTGATACCATTTAATGCAGCAATTTACATTATCATGGGACAAAATATCGGTACTTGTGTAACTGCCATGATGTCTAGTGTAGGTGCGAAGAAAAATGCCAAGACAGCAGCACTTATGCATTTGTTGTTTAACATAATTGGTACAGTTCTCTTTAGCGTAGCAGCCATTGCATTCTTTACGATTGTGAATCCGGCATGGGGAAGCGGAATGATTACTCAGACACAGATTAGTACCGTGCATACTGCATTCAATATTGCAACGACAGTATTGCTATTCCCTGCATCTGGCTTGATTATTAAACTCGCCAAATTTATAGGTGGAGTGAAGAACGAAGAGCAGAGGGAGAATGTTGTTTCCTTGGACGACAGAATTCTACAGACACCGTCTATTGCGCTTCAGGCTACCATTGCAGAAGTGGGGCACATGGGTAATGTGGTAAAAGATACACTCTTAGTTGCAAAAGATGTGTTGTTTACACAGAAGTCAGAAGATATTGAGCGGTTGAGAGAAGATGAGGATGTAGTTGACAAGTTTTGTTCTGCGATTACAGAGTATGCAATCAAAATTACAAGTTTGCAAATCAGTGAAAAGGAACATGCTCAGGCAGCACGTTTGCTTCAGGTAGTAAATGACATTGAACGCATCAGTGACTACTGTGAAAATATTTCTGAGTATGCAGAGGAATTAAAATCACAAAAACTTTATTTCTCAGAAATGGGTCAAACAGAGTTGAAGGAAATGATGAATGTATGTTTTGATTGTTATAACTATGCAATTGAGGCTTTCGTGGAGGAAAATAAAGAAAAGGCTCTGAAAGTAATAGAGAATGAAACAAGGGCAGATGATCTTGAGATTAAACTTCGTGCAAAGCATATCAAACGTCTTACAAACAATCAATGTAATACAGAAGCAGGTATTGTGTTCTTAGACATGCTGATTTGTCTGGAACGTATTTCAGACCATGCAAGAAATATTGCAGAAGAAGTATTAGAACATATGGCATAAAAAAGAGGGAGTTGTGAATTTGGGGGTTCACAACTCCTTTTGAATTAGTCCCTCTGACAAATGTTGGGGTGCCTTAAATTACTCTTCAATAATCTGTATCTCCAGATAGTCAAATTCAATGGGATCCACAAAGTTATCTTGGGAGAAGCGAGTTTTATCTCTTTTTTTGAACTCCTCAATATTGGAGTCCAGCCAGATTGGTTTACTCAAATCAAATTCATAGCAGATTGCATCCAGTGCGTGAAATATTTTATGTGTTCTGGTATCCTGCGATTCATCACAGATGACCGTATCTTTTAACAGTCGATTCTCTTTCCAAATTTTTCCCCATAAACGAAACATAGCATTCGCCCTTTCCTTGGTAATGTCTTGTGAAGGTATTATACACGATTCTTTGTTTTAATTTCAATCTTTTTCAACTTTGTAATTGATTTTCAAAAAAGGTTATGATAGACTACTCAGGTGACAAGACAGTAGAATATACAGTGAAAAAAGGAGAAGATATGAAAAGTTTAAAGAAGTTACTAAATCGTATTTTTATTGATGGTCTCACAGGTATGGCCCAGGGGCTTTTTGCTACATTGATTGTGGGAACCATTATTCAACAAATTGGAACGTTAGTGGGCGGAAACTTGGGAGACATGATTTTCTTGTTAGGAAAAGTGGCTGCAGCCCTTACTGGTGCCGGTATTGGTGTGGGTGTAGCGTATCGTTTTAAGGAAAGTCCATTGGTTGTGATTTCTGCAGCTATTGCTGGTATGATTGGTGCATTTGCAAGTAAGTTGCTGGCAGGTGCGGTTCTAGTAGAGGGCGCAATTGTACTTGCCGGACCGGGGGAACCATTGGGGGCATTTCTGGCTGCGTATGTAGGAATTGAACTGGGACATTTGGTTTCCGGAAAAACAAAGGTGGATATTTTGGTGACACCGATTGTCACAATTGGTGCAGGTTCTGTAGTAGGGCTTATCTTAGGCCCACCGATTTCGGAGTTTATGATTGCTCTTGGGGAGCTGATTAACTGGGGAACGGAGCAACAGCCATTTTTGATGGGAATTATCGTATCTGTACTTATGGGAATGATTTTGACGTTGCCAATCAGTTCGGCGGCTCTCGGTGTGATTTTGAATCTGTCAGGTCTGGCAGCAGGTGCAGCCACGGTGGGATGTTGTTGTAACATGGTTGGTTTTGCTGTGGCTAGTTATCGTGAAAACAAAGTAGGGGGCTTAGTTGCACAAGGAATTGGAACTTCTATGTTGCAAGTGCCGAATATCGTGCGTAAACCGATTATCTGGCTTCCGGCTATTTTGTCCAGTGCTATTTTAGGTCCGGTGGGAACAATGGCACTTCATATGACGAATAATGCCACAGGTTCCGGAATGGGTACGGCAGGTCTGGTTGGCCAGATTATGACATGGCAGACTATGACAGCAGTAGAGTCGCCAAGCGTAGTGTTGTTTAAAATTGTATTAATTCAGATTGTGTTACCTGCAGTTGTTACCCTTGCGATCTCTGAATTTATGAGAAAGAAAAAATGGATTAAATTCGGAGATATGAAATTAGAATTATAAAATCTTAAAATTAAATGAAAACCATGACACCATCTTGACCATGTGCTATAATCTAACTGTAGAATGCTTTCGAAAGAGATGGGAGTAATGATAATGCAGGAAGCAATGAATAAATATGAAGATGTTGACAGTTGGAAAACGATTATGTTTTTATACAACGCAGCATTAAAAGAAGTAGGAACAAAACTTGAGATTTTGAACGATGAATTTCATCATGTACATCAATATAATCCAATTGAACATATTAAAACGAGAATTAAGACTCCAGAGAGTATTGTAAAAAAGTTAAAGCGAAACGGATACGAGGCTTCCGTTGAAAATATGGTGAAGTATGTCAATGACATCGCGGGTGTTCGCTTGATTTGTTCATTCACCTCGGATATATATCGTTTAGCGGAGATGATTGGGAATCAAAGTGATCTTAAGGTGTTGGCAATTAAAGACTATATTAAAAATCCAAAGGATAGTGGATACAAAAGTTTTCATATGCTGGTAGCTGTACCGATTTTCTTATCGGACAGTGTGGTAGAGACAAAGGTGGAGATTCAGATTCGCACCATTGCTATGGATTTTTGGGCAAGCCTGGAACACAAGATCTATTATAAATTTGAGGGAAATGCACCGGAATACATAAGCCAGGACTTGAAGGAATGTGCTGACATGGTGGCAGCCTTGGATGATAGGATGCTTTCGTTGAATGAAGTGATTCAGGAATGCTCTAAAAAAGAGGATTAATATTTTTGTGAAAGAAAAAGAGGAATTTCTATGTCGGTACGTAAGAAGAGAGAAAAATGGATAGAAATGCTCTGGTCTACAGCGGGCTGTTTCTTATTTGCCTTTGGGGTGAATGTAATCATTACACCTCTTGGATTATATAATGGAGGATTTATGGGGATTGCACAGTTGATTCGTACTGTGCTTTTCCAGGTGTTTGATTTTTCGTTTTTGAGACAGTTTGATATTGCCGGAATCATTTATTATATTATTAACATCCCGATTTTTTATTGGGCATTTCGGGAAATGGGAAAAGGGTTTCTGGCCCGTTCTCTTGTGTCGGTGACCATTCAGACCATTTTCATGACCTTTATTCCGATTCCAACGGAGGCGATTTTCAGTGACCGCTTGGTGGCTTGCATCATTGGAGGGTTGGTTGTTGGAACTGGTGTTGGTATGATTTTGCGTGGACGCAGCTCCGGTGGAGGCCAGGATATTATAGGTGTGATTTTTGCGAAGAAATATCCAGGCTTCAGTGTGGGCAAGATTGCCATTATGATGAATGTGGTGGTATATGCAGTGTGCTTGTGGATGTTTGATTTGGAAGTAGTGGTTTATTCACTGATTTACACAACGGTTCTTGCGATGGCGTGTGACCGTGTACATGTGCAAAACATCAACATGAGCGTCATGATTTTTACCAAGCAGGAAGGTATCGAAGATATCGTAATGAAGGAAATGAGACGTGGCGTGACAAAATGGGAAGGAGTTGGTGCATATACCAACGAGACATCCCATATCTTATATATTATGGTTTCCAAATATGAGGTGGAACAACTGAAAGAAATTATACATCGTGTGGACCCACAGGCATTTATTATATTTAACGAAGGCAGTATGGTTGTGGGAAACTTTGAAAAACGTTTGTAAAATGGTTTCGGGAAGTTGTAGGAAAAGTTATGAGAGAGAAAAAGAGAAAGATTATTTTGGCGTTGTGTCTGCTGATTTTGCTGGCAGGGCTGACATATTTGATTGTATATTTTGTACAGAAGGAAAATAATAGCAAGGTGTATGAGGATATACAAAAAGAAAACGAAGTGGTACAAGAACCGATAGAGGAACCGGAACCAGAGCCTGTGGAGATTCCAATTGATTTTGCTGGTTTAAAAGAAGTGAATGAGCATGTGTATGCATGGATTGATATCGAGGATACCAATATTCATTATCCTATCGTGCAACATCCGACAGATGATTTGTATTATTTGGAGCATACTATTGAAGGGGTGAAAGGTTATCCAGGTTCTATTTATACAGAGGGTATGAATGCAAAAGACTTCTCGGATTTTAATACGTTGATTTACGGACATGATATGAGAGATGGCAGCATGTTCAAACATTTGCACAAGTTTGCAGACCCGGAATTCTTTAACAGTCACGAGACCGTTACTATTTATACAGAGACCGCCATTAAAACTTATCGTGTCTTCGCGGCGATTGTATATGATAACAGACATATTATGTATACCTATGACAAGGATAATGTGGAGGATAGAAAAGCTTTTATTCAGTCTCTTTATGATGCAAGGAGTATGAAGAATTTATTCCGTGAGGGTATGACCATTGATGAGAATAGTAAATTAATTACAATGAGCACCTGTATTACAGGGCAGCCAGATAAACGATATATTGTGGTGGCAGCAGAAGTAGTGGATTCTTAGGAGTCCACTATTGTTGCAGTAGGACAATTACAAAGGAGAATCAAAGATGATTTTTTGCGTGGAAGATGATAGTAACATTCGTGAGCTTGTGATTTACACGCTCAATACAACCGGTATGGAAGCCCGGGGATTTGAAAATGGAAATGAACTTATGAAAGCTTTGGCATCTGAGGTGCCAGAGCTTGTTCTGCTTGATATTATGCTTCCTGGGGAAGATGGTTTGTCTATATTAAAGAAGCTGAAATCTTCAGCTAAAACAAAGCAGATACCTGTCATTATGGTGACTGCCAAGGGAGCAGAGTATGACGTGGTAAAGGGTTTAGATGCAGGAGCAGACGATTATGTGACAAAGCCATTTGGCATGATGGAACTTGTGTCCCGTATTAAGGCAGTACTTCGCAGAACCAAGACAGAACAATCGCTAGATGTATATGAAGTAGAAAATCTGAAAATGGATTTGAAGAAGCATAAAGTAAAAGTGGATGGTGAGACGGTAGTGTTGACCCTGAAAGAATTTGAATTGTTAAAGCATCTAATGATGCATCAGAACACGGTGCTTACCAGAGATCGTTTGCTGGAAGAGGTCTGGGGGTATGAGTTCGCAGGAGAAACCAGAACCCTGGATGTACATATCAGAAGCCTTCGTCAGAAGCTGGGGACTGCAGGAGAACTGATACAAACTGTGCGTGGCGTTGGATATCAGATAGGAGGACTCCATGAGGAATAAGATACAGAAAAGTATGCTGGTGGTTATCTGTGTCACCTTGTTATCTGCATGTGCCATTTGGATGACTATGTTGTATTTCAAAACCTTGGACAATATGAAAGAGGAACTCAAGCAGGAGACGATTTATATTCAGACAGCGTTGGAGGGCTATGGCAGCTCTTATTTGGAAGAAATGGACGCGGCCCAGGTAGATACCCGCATTACTTTGATTGATAGAGAAGGGGAAGTCATATACGATTCCCGTGAGGATGAATATACGCTGCAGAATCATGGGGAGCGGGAAGAGGTCAAAAGTGCATTGCAAACAGGAAAAGGAGAGGCACTTCGAAGC
>JAZRON010000101.1:0-13269 GCA_045648725.1 Faecalimonas sp. | reverse complement strand
CGAACCAGACCTCGTCTGGTCTCTTCATTGTAGGCACTCACCTTATATTGGTTCATAAAATCTACAATTATCTGCAAAATCTCCTGATTTACAGACACTCCAAGAACACACTCCATATTCGGAATAATCTGGTGGGTGCGTCCCGCATAGAATCCAGTTACAATATTACCTTCTTTATCGGTTCCAATTGGAAACTGTGCTTTGTTTCGATAATGGAAAGGTGCTTCCATACCACAAATCGGTTCCATGACCGCATCCAAGAATTCCGATGAAAATCCACCGATTCTTTCCAAATTTCCATAGACCTTTTTTGTCTTGAAATCCAATTGAGCCTCATAGGAGAGTTCCTGAATCTGGCATCCGCCGCACTGGCGTGCCACAGGACAACGTTTTTCCACACGGTATTTGGAAGCTTCTATAATTTTTAACATCTTGGCGTAACCATAGTTCTTTTTCGCCTTTGTAATCACTGCTTCGACTGTGTCACCAATTAAGGCATCTTTGACAAACAAAGTGTAGCCATCAACTTTACCAATTCCTTCCCCATTTACACCGATATCCTCTATCTTTACAACAAGTTTTTCGTTCTTTTTCATACATACTCCTTCAAAAAGGGACACCCCTAAGTTCAATTTGGGACGTAGCAAAATCCAATTTTGCTACGTCCCCAAATAAACTAAATACTTGATTTTCTCATATTCGACTCAAACAATTTCTGATATCCAATCCAATCACTTCCGTCTTTGTCCTTGAAAATTTCCGTCAAAGTCTGGAGTTTTGCATCTGTTGCATCCGCATAATGAAGTGCCACTGCTTCTGCCAAAGCGGGCTTTTTCGGTGAACCAAATTCCAATTCGCCATGGTGCGCAATCACACAGTGCTTGAGTTCACTGGCAATCTTCGCAGGAAATCCTTCAATATGACGTACACCTTCTGAAATCATCTCCACGCCCATCACAATGTGTCCCAGGAGCTGACCGTCATCTGTGTAATCATTTTCCGGAAAACTTGACAACTCTTTTGTCTTACCAATATCGTGGAAAATAGCCGCTGCAAATAGCAAATCTTTGCTGAGGAGCGGATAAGTTTTCGCATAATATTCGCACAATTTCACAATACTTAATGTGTGCTCTAATAAGCCACCTGCAAAACTGTGATGAACGCTTTTTGCAGCTGAATGTGCTTTGAAATTTTTGATAAATGCTTCATCATTTACAAAATAATACTCTAAAAGCTGACGAAGATATTTATTATCCACCTGCTGAATGTATGAAAGCAATTCATTGTACATACTATCCACATTTTTTTCACTGGTTGGCATATAATCTGCTGCATTGTACTCATCTTCAAACGGTTTACGAAGTTGTTTGATATTCAGTTGCAGTGCATTGTTATAGCTCACCACCTCACCAAATACTTCCACAAAATCCATTTCATCATAGTCTGCAATTCCGCCGGAATTTGGGTCCCATACTTTTCCGTCCAAAGTTCCTGTCTTATCCTGTAGTGTCAGATTATCGTAAGGTTTGCCATTTCTCGTTTCTGCAGAACGTTTTGTTTTACACAGGTAGATGGAGCGAATGGTGTCACCTTCCCGTAATGTATTTATAAATCTCATATTATCTCCATTCCGCCGCACAATAAGCGGCACAAGTTTCTCAATACCTTTGTACAGTATACAATATTTCTTCTTTCCTTTGCAACTCAAATAGGGTAAAATATAATTTAGGTGATTAAAATGAATGAAAAGACTTTAACAAAACTTGAATACAACAAAATTATAGAACTTTTGGTGGAGCAGGCTTCCTCCCAAACCGGGAAAGAACGCTGTAAAAACCTAGTACCGGCAACCAACTTAGAGGAAATCCAGACTGCACAAGAGCAGACTGCTGCTGCCTTTACTAGAATTGTAAAAAAAGGGCGGCTCTCTTTCAGTGGATGTTATGCCGTGGAAGGATCCATGAAACGCTTGGAGGTGGGTGCTGCGTTAAGTGCACCGGAGCTTCTTCGTATTTGCAAGCTCCTAGAAGTGGCAAACCGTGCAAAGTCTTACGGACGCCACGACACAGTAGATGAACTGGTAGATTGTCTCGATACATACTTCGAGCAACTTTCTCCACTTACTCCACTGTCCACAGAGATTCGTCGTTGCATTTTGTCCGAAGAGGAAATCAGCGATGATGCCAGCAGTACCCTAAAACATATACGAAAAAGCATTGATTCCATCAATGACAAAGTGCATTCCACTTTAAATTCCTTGGTAAACGGTTCCCTGAGAAACTATTTGCAGGACCCGATTATCACTATGCGCGGCGACCGGTACTGTATTCCGGTAAAAGCCGAATACCGCAGCCAGATAAATGGAATGATTCACGACCAATCTTCCACAGGTTCCACTCTTTTTATAGAACCTATGGCAGTTGTAAAATTGAATAACGATTTGAAAGAACTCTATGGCAAGGAGCAAGAGGAAATTCAAGTCATTCTGGCAAGACTCAGCGTAGACGTAGCAGAATATATGGATGAAATCCGCACCAACTTTAATGTCCTTAGCGAATTAGATTTTATCTTTGCAAAAGGCTCATTGGCTCTGTCTATGAATGCCAGCAAACCAATTTTTAATACAAAGGGCTACATTCACATTCGTGAAGGGCGCCATCCTTTATTGAATAAGAAAACCGTTGTTCCCATTACAATTACTTTGGGTGGGGAATTTGATTTACTTATTATTACAGGACCGAACACAGGTGGAAAAACGGTTTCTTTAAAAACTGTAGGGCTATTTACCCTTATGGGGCAGGCAGGACTCCACATTCCTGCATTAGACCGGTCTGAACTAGCAGTCTTTGAAAATGTATATGCAGACATCGGTGACGAACAGAGTATTGAACAAAGTCTCAGTACCTTCTCTTCTCACATGACAAATATTGTTTCTTTCTTGCAGGATGTAGACGAACGCTCTCTCGTTCTCTTTGACGAACTGGGAGCAGGAACGGACCCGACAGAAGGCGCTGCCCTTGCAACTGCTATCCTCTCCTATCTCCACGACAGAGGTATTCGCACCATGGCAACCACTCACTACAGTGAGTTGAAGGTATTTGCACTTTCCACACCGGGAGTTGAAAATGCCTGCTGCGAATTTGACGTGGATACACTGCGTCCGACCTACCATTTGCTCATTGGAATTCCAGGAAAGAGTAATGCATTTGCCATTTCCAGCAAACTGGGTCTTCCGGACCACATTATTGAACGGGCAAAGAGCCATTTATCTGAACAGGACGAATCCTTCGAAGACCTGTTGGCCGATTTGGAGACCAATCGCCGAACCATTGAGAAAGAGCAGGCGCAAATCGCCGCCTACCGCCGTGAAATTGAACAGCTCAAACGGGAGTTACACGCAAAACACGACAAATTGGATGAACGGAAAGAACGGATTATCCAAGAAGCAAACGAGAAAGCTAACGCGATTCTGCGGGAGGCCAAAGAAGTGGCTGACGAAACCATGAAACAGTTCCGTAAGTTTGGCAAAGAAAATATTTCCGCAGCAGAATTAGAAAAAGAACGGGAACGCCTCAGACAAAAGATGGCCAAAACCCAAACCAGCATGAAAATCGAACCAAAGAAACCGAGGAAACAGCATAAACCAAGCGATTTCCGCCTTGGAGAATCAGTTAAAGTGCTTAGCATGAACCTGAAAGGTAGCGTCAGCTCCCTTCCGGATGCCAAGGGTAACCTGTTCGTACAGATGGGAATTCTGCGCTCACAGGTACACATTTCCGACCTGGAGATTATTGATGAGCCTCTATCTGCCACTGAGAAACAATTTCATCGTACTTCTTCTGGCAAGATGAAGATGAGCAAATCCATGTCTGTCAGTCCGGAAATCAACCTACTTGGGAAAACGGTGGATGAGGCCCTTGCTGAGTTAGATAAATATCTGGACGATGCCTATCTGTCCCACTTAAGCCCGGTTCGCATTGTACACGGCAAAGGAACCGGTGCACTCAGAAACGGCATACACAACTATCTCAAGCGTCAAAAACACGTAAAATCCTACCGCCTGGGTGCCTTTGGAGAAGGGGATGCAGGTGTTACGATTGTGGAGTTCAAATAAGGAGGTAACACATGGTCACAAAACAAAAAATACTCATCGTAGATGACGATGAAAATATTGCAGAACTGATATCACTTTATTTAACAAAGGAATGCTTTGATACTATGATGGTACACGATGGTGAAGAAGCACTGAACGCCTTTGAAACCTATGGTCCCAATCTTGTTCTTTTAGATTTAATGCTTCCGGGAATCGACGGATACCATGTATGCCGTGAGATTCGCGCAAAATCTAATACACCTATTATTATGTTGTCTGCAAAAGGAGAAGTATTTGACAAAGTACTTGGTCTAGAACTGGGGGCCGATGATTATATTATCAAACCCTTTGACACCAAAGAATTGGTAGCCCGCGTAAAGGCTGTGCTTCGCCGCTACCAGCCAATCAAAACAGAAGTTTCGGCAGAACCAAAAACCAAGTGCGTAACTTATCCGGGTATCGAAATCAACCTGACAAACTACTCCGTCATCGTTGATGGAACAACTGTAGATATGCCACCGAAAGAGCTGGAATTACTCTACTTTTTGGCTTCTTCACCAAATCAGGTGTTTACAAGAGACCAACTGCTTGACCGCATTTGGGGATATGAATACATTGGCGACACCCGTACGGTAGACGTACACATTAAACGTCTTCGTGAGAAAATCAAAGACCACGAAACCTGGTGTCTTGGTACTGTTTGGGGAATCGGTTACAAATTTGAGGTGAAATAATATGCGAAGTACATTGTACGCTAAATTTATTTTTATATACGTTATATTTGGATTTCTTTCCATTTTTTGTGTGGAAGCATTGACAAAGGAACTGATGTTTCGACGTATGATGCAAATGTTGCCAAACACACCACACACTACTTTAGTGGCACAATGCAATACTTTATTGCAACCTGTATACATCACCTTGCTTGTGATTTACATCTTGTCTTTTTCGATTTTGATTGCATTCCAGTTCTTCGTATACTTGCCACTCCGAAAGATTACGGAGGTGGCACAGCAATATGCCTCCGGGAACTTGGATTATGAGATTCCTGTAACCTCTCAAGACGAGATCGGTTATCTCTCGGCCTCTTTAAACTATATGTCCACACAGCTTCGGGACATGGAGGACTATCAAAAAAAGTTTATCGGAAATGTTTCTCATGATTTCCGTTCTCCTTTGACATCCATAAAAGGATATTTGGAAGCAATGGCAGATGGGACCATACCACCTGAGATGCAAGAACGCTATATTAAAATCCTGTTATTTGAGACAGAACGTCTTCGAGACTTGACAGAAGATCTGTTAACTTTGAATGAGTTTGATACCAAAAGTCTGCTTCTGGACTATACGTCCTTTGATATTCACGAGGTCATTCGAAACACCGTTGCTTCTTTCGAAGGAACCTGCGGGCAAAAGGAGATTTCCATTGAACTGCTCCTATCCTCTAAATTATCAAATGTGACTGCAGACAAACGAAAAATCCAACAGGTTTTATACAACCTTCTGGACAACGCAATCAAATTCAGTCCTAACGACTCTGAGATTACTATTGAAACCAGAGAGAAAAACGGGAAGGTGTTCGTATCGGTAAAAGACAATGGAATTGGAATCCCTAAGAAATCTATCTCTAAGATTTGGGAACGGTTCTATAAAACCGACCTATCACGAGGAAAAGATAAGAAAGGCACCGGACTGGGGCTTGCTATTGTAAAAGAGATTATTCAGGCCCACAATGAAAATATTAATGTAATCAGCACGGAAGGTGTTGGAACAGAATTTATTTTTTCACTGAGTAAATAAAAATTCGTTATTAGGCGCACTAAAAAAGAAGAACCAAATCGGTTCTTCTTTTATAATGAAATAAATCCTATTCTTCTACGATAGCTTCTACCGGACATTGAGCTGCACATGCTCCGCATTCTACACATGTATCTTGGTCGATCACGTATTTGTCATCTCCTTCAGAGATAGCTTCTACTGGACATTGAGCTGCACATGCTCCACAGCTTACACAATCGTCTGTAATTACGTATGCCATAATATGTATCCTCCTTTTCAAGTTCGTCAGACTCACGCCGTCTGACCTTTTACTTATTCTAATACAATTTCAGAAAATATACAAGCCATTTTCTTGTTTTGAATTGGATACATTATTTTTTTGCATTTCTGTAAGCTTCCAGGATAATGCTTTTTGCTGCAACCGCTTCCTGTTTGGTAGCCTCTCTTGTATCTTTCAGTGGGTATTCCATATTTAAATTCTCGTACTTTACTTTCCCCATAGAATGATATGGAAGTACATCCAACGCCTTCACATTACTCAGCGTTGCCATAAATTCTCCCAGTCTTTCCAGATAATCCTTATATAGAGTAATTCCCGGTACTACCACATGGCGAATCCAAATTGGAATGTTCCTTTCATCCAGATACCTTGCAAATGCCAGAATTCTTTCATTGGAATGAGCTGTCAACTCTTTGTGTTTCTCATCATCTATATGCTTGATATCCAACATAACCAAATCTGTCAATTCTAAAAGACGGTCTATCTTCGCCATTACATCTTTACTCTTTGGCTGAAACATAATTCCCGAAGTGTCAATGCAAGTATGAATACCATCCTTTTTTAATTTGGCAAATAACTCAATTAAAAAATCCATCTGCATCATAGGCTCACCACCGGTTACTGTAACGCCGCCATGTTTATAAAATGCAAGATTGCTATAAAATTTCGACAAGGCTTCTTCTACCGTCATTTCTTCGCCAATCCCCGGTTCCCATGTGTCCGGATTGTGACAATACTGACATCGCATTGGGCAGCCCTGTAAGAAGATTACGTATCTTAGTCCCGGGCCGTCTACTGTGCCACATGTTTCTATTGAATGAATATGTCCTTTTATCATGTTGATCACCTCATCACTATTATAACACATTGACTTTTTCTGTATACCTTTTAATATAAAGTTCACGCCACGCAATCTACTCACAAAACGTGCATTCGCACTTCTCCGTCGCAAGCGACTATTTTTGCTCATATTCTTGCACTCCCTTCATGAAACAAAAGGAACACCACTCCCCGTGTAAACACGAGGTGGTGTTCCTTTATTTCATGCGTGAACTTTTACTTTACATGCCTTCATGGAAAGTACGTGAGATAACGTCATCCTGTTGTTCTTTTGTAAGTTTAATAAAGTTTACTGCATAACCAGAAACACGCACTGTTAATTGTGGGTAGTTTTCTGGATGTGCCTGTGCATCTAATAATGTTTCTTTTGTAAATACGTTAACATTTAAGTGATGTCCACCTTGTTCTACGTATCCATCTAACATATTCACTAAGTTGTCAATTTGTTGTTGGTTTACTGCCATTTCAAATTCCTCCTTACTTTCTATTCTGTCTTCATTATACTGCATATATTATTCTGCATCAACACTATCTAAAATGTTAGGAATGTTACATGCCATATCTCTGCAGTCTTCAATTCTGTCAACATCTAAGTCTCCTGCGAAGATTTGATCTTCTTTACCAAGAGCACCTGGAATAATTGAGAATGTGTTTGAGATACCATCTTGTGCGTGTCTGAATGGAATCTTAGCTACAGAAGCAAGTGAAGCTAAAGCTCCATGTGTATCACGTCTGTGCATTGGGTTTGCACCCGGTGCCAATGGTTCTCCTTGTTTTCTACCATCTGGTGTGTTACCTGTCTTCTTACCATATACTACGTTTGAAGTAATAGTTAAGATAGATGTTGTCGGAACACCATGACGGTATGTGTGATGTTTTCTAATTTTGTCCATAAATGAACGAACAACCATAACTGCCAATTCATCTACGTCGTCATCATCGTTACCATATTTCGGGAAGTCGCCTTCTACTTCGTAATCTACTACTAAACCATCTTCATCACGAACAGGTTTTACTTTTGCATATTTGATAGCACTTAATGAGTCAGCTACTACTGAAAGACCAGCGATACCTGTAGCAAAGTAACGTTTTACTTCTCTGTCATGAAGAGCCATTTGGATTTTTTCGTAGCAGTATTTATCATGCATGTAGTGGATGATATTTAATGTATTTACATAAAGTTCTGCCAACCATTCCATCATGGCATCAAATTTATCCCATACATCATCAAAGTCAAGAAGGTCGCCTTCTACTGCGCGATATTTTGGCCCAACCTGAGCTTTTGTCTTTTCATCAATACCACCGTTGATAGCGTATAATAAACATTTTGCAAGGTTTGCACGCGCTCCGAAGAACTGCATTTCCTTACCAACTCTCATAGAAGATACACAACAAGCAATTGCGTAGTCATCACCATGTGTTGCACGCATCAAATCATCATTTTCGTATTGGATAGAAGATGATTTAATTGACATCTTAGCACAGTATTCTTTGAATGCTCTCGGAAGTCTTGTTGACCAAAGTACTGTTAAGTTTGGTTCCGGAGCTGTTCCAAGATTGTCCAAAGTATGCAAGTAACGGAAAGATGTCTTTGTTACCAATGAACGTCCATCGATACCAACACCACCGAGTGTCTCTGTTACCCAAGTAGGGTCACCTGAGAACAATGCGTTGTATTCCGGTGTACGAGCAAATTTTACAAGACGAAGCTTCATGATAAAGTGGTCAATGTATTCTTGTGCTTGTTCCTCTGTAATAATTCCTCTTTCAAGATCACGTTGAATATAAACATCAAGGAATGTAGAAGTACGTCCTAATGACATAGCAGCACCGTTTTGTTCTTTTACTGCTGCTAAGTATCCAAGATATAACCATTGAATAGCTTCTTTTGCATTTGCAGCCGGCTGTGTAATATCGAATCCGTAAATTCTACCTAATTCGGCTAATTCGCCAAGGGCACGGATTTGTTCTGATAATTCTTCACGAAGACGGATGTTTTCGCCTGTCATTCTTACTAATGATGTTGCAAGCTGTTGTTTCTTGTCTTCGATTAATATATCTGTACCATATAAAGCCACACGACGGTAGTCACCGATGATACGTCCACGTCCGTAAGCATCCGGAAGCCCTGTGATAATACCAGACTTTCTAGCTGCTCTCATCTCTGGTGTGTACGCATCAAATACACCTTGATTGTGTGTCTTTCTATATTTTGTAAAGATTTCAACTACTTCTGGATCTACTTCGTATCCATTTTCGCTACAAGCATTTTGTGCCATACGGATACCACCGAATGGTTGAAGAGAACGTTTGAAAGGCTTGTCTGTCTGGAAACCTACAATTGTCTCTAAATCTTTATTTAAATATCCAGGGCCGTGAGATGTGATACCTGAAATAATCTTTGTATCCATATCTAATACGCCACCTGCTTCACGTTCTTGTTTTGCAAGATCCATTACCTGAGCCCAAAGCTTTGTTGTAGCTTCTGTAGGTCCTGCCAAGAACGAATCATCACCATCATATGGTGTATAGTTTTGTTGAATAAAGTCACGTACATTTACTGATGTGCGGTTCCAACGACCTGGTCTGAAACCGTCCCAACTTGAATGCCATTTTCTTTCCATGGATAAGTCCTCCTTTTATTGAAATAATATATTTATTAGTACTTTCTAAACCATAGATAATTATACATTGGTTAATTTTTTAACGCAATAGATTTATTGTACAAAATTCGATACACTTGGCAATTCTTACATAAAATTTAAGAAATATTTTTTCCTTTTTTCTAAATTTTGGTGTATAGTAGATTATAACAATAAATGGAGGATTTATTTTATGAAAAAAAGTTTCCAAATACTTGCCTTGATTCTTGGAATCACCGTTCTTTCCTGCGGTTGTACAAAGACTCCTACAAATGAGGGGGATCCATTAAATACAACTGTAAACAGCACCGGAAAAAAAGAAAGTGAAAATCAAAATAAATTAGACGTATTAAGGCCATTCGCCTATGGCAATGTAGAGGGCCTTAACTTGGAGCCAGGCTCTTACATTTCTATTATAGGTAGATACTCCGATGATAGCTACTGGAAAGAAGTGGAAGCCGGTGCTAAGCAGGCCGTAGCTGACATTAACAGCATGCTAGGATACAAGGGTGAAGATAAAATCAAACTATCATTCAGTGCACCGGATATCCGTGATGATGTAGACGAGCAGATTAACATTTTAGATGAGGAATTGGCAAGATACCCAATTGCAATCGGCATTGCCGCCATTGACACCACTGCTTGCCACAGCCAGTTTGAACTTGCAGCAGACAATGGAATTCCGATTGTAACCTTTGATTCAGGAACGGAGTATGCAGACATTGCTGCACATGTTTCTACAAACAACATAGAAGCAGCTCAGACTGCTGCAACTCAATTAGCCGGGCTTATGGAGAATACCGGAGAAGTTGCTGTTATTGTACAAGACTCCATCTCTATGACTGCCAAAGACCGTGAAAAAGGATTTGTTGATGCTATTACAGCCAACTATCCTGACATTTCTATCGTAAATGTATACCACATGGATCAATTGGAGACAATGGCTGCCCAAATTGCCACAGAAAGAAGTTCCCTCCTTCCGGAAGGAGAAGAACCTGTTGATCCTGCTTCTATTACACAGCAAGAAGTTGTGGAGTATATTTTAGAAAAGAATCCAAATTTAAAAGCAGTTTATGCCACTAATTTAAATACAACTCAACTGGTAGCCGATGTATTTACCAGTATAAAACGTGATGATTTACTTCTCGTCGGTTTTGACGGGGGTGAAAAACAATTAAAACTTCTGAAAAAAGAAATTGTAGATGGACTGATACTGCAAAATCCATACGGAATTGGATATGCCACTGTAGTGGCAGCAGCAAGAAATGTGTTAGAGCTTGGAAATGAAGCCTACATTAACAGTGGTTATACCTGGGTTACCAAAAATAATATGGAAGACGCCGATATTAAGAAAATGATGTATTAAAAGAAGGAGAAAAGGAGTTGCCTTAGCAATTCCTTTTTTTCTACATTTTTCATCCCACAAAGTGAAATTCAACTCGAACTTTGATGATTGATTTTTGTAAAAAACAGGACAAACCTATGTTATGATATACATGACACAGAAACTATAAAAATATAATATGGGGGGCAATTTTGTATGGGCGAAGTTCATTACATGATTTCAGAAGCTGCCAAGCGGGTAAACGTGGAAACCCATGTCCTAAGATATTGGGAAGAAGAATTAGACTTAACCATTGGCCGCACAGAAATGGGACATCGATACTATACAGAAGAGGATCTACAGTTATTTAACTGTATTAAAGAACTGAAAGAACAAGGCATGTTGCTCAAAGATTTAAAGACTCTGATTCCAGACATGCTTCGTACAAGAAACACTCTAAGACTTCGCAAATTAGAAGAAGCGGCCAATAAAACCGATAAAGAAGAAGCGCCACTATCGGAGCTTCAATCAGCACTATTGGAAAACAACAAAATCCTAGAGCGCTCAATCAGTGAAGCTGTCGTAGGTGCAGTTGTCAGAGAAATGGACTTTCTCTTCCAAGCACAGGAACGTCAGGAAGAAGAACGCTATAAAAAGTTGGACTGCTTAATTCGCCAGCAGCAAACTTTGCGTCGCGAAGCCGCACGCCCGACGCCACTTAAAAATCTTCGTCGAATCTTTGAGACGTAGATTGGTTTCACTTACATAATTCCCCACTGGCAATGCCATTGGGGAATTTTTTCATTCCCTTCCTTGTTTCTTATTTTCATAAATAATCTGTCCATCAATAATTGTATACAAGGTCTTAGTAAATACTTCTAACGGATTCCCAGAAAAAATCGCAATATCAGCGTCCTTTCCTTTTTTTAGACTGCCCACTCTGTCATCCACTCGGCAAATACGTGCAGGATTTATTGTAATTGCTTTTAAGCCCTCTTCCATTGGCAGACCATGTTTCACCGCAAGCCCTGCACAAAGGGGCAAATACTGAATCAGAGCAACTGGATGGTCAGTCGTAATCGCAATCAGCACTCCTGCCTCCCGCAAGATTCTATTTGTTTTAAAATTCATATTTTGCACTTCCAGTTTAGACCTGGAAGTCAAATCCGTCCCTACAATCACTGGAAAACCTGATGCTTTAATTTCATCAGCAATCAGATGTGCTTCCGTCCCATGATCAATTGTAATATCTACCTGAAATTCCTTTGCGATTCGTATTGCTGTCAGAATATCATCCGCTCTGTGGGCATGAGCCTTTAAGGGAATTTCCCTGTCCAAAACCGGAATCCATGGCTCCATTTCAAAATCCATCTGTGCAAGTTTGCCATTTTCCTTATCTGCTCTATACTGCACCGCTTCATATAGGGTTTTTCGGAGCAATGCTGCTATCCCCATTCGAGTAGAAGGAAGCTGATCTTTATCCCCATAAGTCGTCTTGGGATTTTCTCCAAAGGCCACCTTCATGGCTGCAGGATGCCTTACAATCATGTTGTCAATACATCGACCTTGAGTTTTCATGAAAACAAACTGACCGCCTACCACATTTGCACTTCCCGGGCCTGCCATAACAGATGTAATCCCCGCCTCAATGGCATCATGAAATGCAGGATCCATAGGATTCACCGCATCAATTGCACGAAGGGTAGGCGTCACCGGCAGAGTCTCCTCATTGCAGTCATCTCCTATGGTTCCCCACTTTTCCTCGGTGATTCCAATATGTGCATGAGCTTCAATCAGCCCCGGTAAAACCCATGCACCGTGAACATCTAATGCCTCTTCTCCTTTAATACTTTGATATTCTGACATATCACCCAATTCTGCAATTTTATCCCCTATTATACGTACATACCCGTTTTCAATATTTCCCTCTTCCATGGGAAATATTTTTCCGTTAATGATTACCATATACATTCTCCATTTCAAAACAAATTCTCAATTCCTAATATTCCCAAATTTCTTTACAATATGTGTCATGATGGGCTATACTCATTGTTGTAGTTTGTGTAAACATCTTAGTGTGAAAGGGATTATCTGAAATGAAAATATTACTCGACATGTTTATTACCTTCGCGAAGGTTGGCGTTATGACTTTTGGCGGTGGATATGCCATGCTACCAATCCTCCAACGTGAAGTGGTTGACAATAAAAACTGGGCAACGGAAGAAGAACTGGTGGACTACTTTGCCATTGGTCAATGTACACCCGGCGTTATCGCTGTAAATACTGCTACTTTCATTGGTCAAAAATACAA
>JAZRON010000100.1:0-1715 GCA_045648725.1 Faecalimonas sp. | reverse complement strand
AAGCGGTGACTGTACACTCTCCCGTGTGTGTCGTGAGTACTCACACGTTGTTACCGTCTCTCAACGGCTGTTATAGATTCGTACAGTGACTTGTCGCCAGTTTCCTAACTTGACATTCGCTCCACGGAATACCTACCACGGCGGGTAGCAACCTCACGCTTCATAGCTATCTTGTCACAGCCCTCTTATTATATAAGAAAGATACTCATAATGCAAGCACTTTTTTTATTTTTTTCAAAAATCTTTTTGTACTTTTTTTAATACAATTTTTGCATATTCTTTTTCACATTCTCATGCACCATTTATATAGAAGAAACTCGTTTCCAAATAGAATTCCTCTTCTTAAAATTCGATGGTATTTTACAAATTCTTTAACACTTTACCATCTTAATACAAATTGATTGACTTTTTCTATACATTTTGATAGTATATTCTATATGAGACAGTCATATTTTTAACAAAGTAAATATATGCATTTTCGGGGGATGCATATATGTTTTTCACTAA
This sequence comes from Faecalimonas sp., assembly GCA_045648725.1. Classification (GTDB taxonomy): domain Bacteria; phylum Bacillota; class Clostridia; order Lachnospirales; family Lachnospiraceae; genus Faecalimonas. Next base: position 1,208 of record JAZRON010000100.1, on the reverse strand, counting down.
AGGTATGAGGTGTCAAAAAAGAAAATTTAATATTTTGGAGGTATTTAATTATGGCAATGTGGATTTTAAAAGGTTTATCCCTTGCAGGTATCGTTTTAACATTAATTCTTTTAATCCTTAAAACGAAAGAACTCAAAAACAGCACAGAGAAAGATGCTGTAACCGGAATGACTGGTGAAGAATTAATTGCTTTCGGTAAAAAACACTGGATTGTAACAGCAATCATCGGTTTTGTAGCAAACTTCCTTGATACATTAGGTATCGGTTCTTTTGCTCCTTCATCAGCAGCCTTTAAGATGACAAAATCTGTAGACGATGCTCTTGTTCCTGGAACACTTAACGTAGGTGATACAATTCCTGTATGTGTGGAAGCATTCTTATTCTTCGGTTTAGTAGATATGGATATTCTTACACTTGTTCTTATGTTAGTAGCATCTGTTGTTGGTTCACTTGTAATGGCTGGTATCGTAACAAAATTCGACAGAAAGAAAGTTCGTTACGCATTATTCGTAGGTTTATTCCTTCTTGCTTCTGTAGTTCTTATGAGAAACCTTGGCGTTGGTCCATTTGGTACAGAAGGAACAGCTCTTGGATTAACAGGTATCAAGCTTGTTATCGCAGTAGTTGGTAACTTCATCTTTGGTGCTCTTATGAGTATCGGTGTAGGTCTCTACGCTCCATGTATGGCTATGGTTCTTGCATTAGGAATGAATTCCGGTTGTGCATTCCCAGCTATGATGGGTTCATGTGCATTCTTGATGGCATTTGGTAATGGTCCAAAATTCATCAAAGAAGCTAAGATCGATGTCGTTGCTACTTGGACACAAGCTATCGGTGGAACAATTGGTGTATTTGTTGCTTATTACCTCGTAAAGAGCATGCCAATCGACGTTCTTACAAAAGTTATCGTAGTTGTAGTATACTTCACAGCATTCTTATATCTCAAAGATGCTATTAAGAAAGGTTCAGCGGCTTAATAACAAGTGGTTACAATTGAATAATGTACATAAGCAAAGGGCATTTGGTTTTTCCAAATGCCCTTTCAATATGCTCTTTCTAAATGATTACTTCTCTTCTGATTTCATTTCTTCTCTTTGTTTTTGCATTCTCCACTTGAACTGTGCAATGTTATGCTTAATCACGTTGTCCACTCTCTTTGGCTGCCATGTAAATGTTGCCCCGCTCTTTTCTAAGATAAACTCACGGAA
>JAZRON010000099.1:0-9894 GCA_045648725.1 Faecalimonas sp. | reverse complement strand
CTTCGTGTAACACATAACGACACAAAATTGAATAATATTATGATTGATAACGAAACACATAAGGGCATCTGTGTTATCGATTTGGATACAGTTATGCCAGGCCTGGCAATGAACGACTTTGGTGATTCCATTCGTTTTGGTGCAAGTACAGCTGCAGAGGATGAAAAGGATCTTAACAAAGTATGGTGTGATATGGATTTGTTTGATGTATATACCAAGGGCTTTATTGAGGGTTGCGCCGGCAGACTGACAGAAAAAGAAATCGAACTTCTTCCGATGGGAGCGAAGGTGATGACTTTTGAATGTGGTATGAGATTCCTTACAGATCATCTTCAAGGAGATACATATTTTAAGATTCATAGAGAGAACCATAACCTTGACAGAGCTCGTACACAAATGAAATTGGTACAAGACATGGAAGCAAAATGGGAAATCATGAATGAAATTGTGAGAAAATATTCTGTATAATAAATCAAAAGGAGTTGATTTATATATGTTATATCAAGTGAAACGAATTCAAAACAAAGCCCAAATCGAGCAATGCCAGCAGTTCACAATCAGCAATTATATGTGGAATAGCAAGCAGGAACCAAAAGCATATGGATGGGCTGGTTATATAGAAGGCGAAGGCATATTTGTGAAAATGGTGTGCGAAGAGCAAAATCCAAAGCGGGAATATAAAAATCACAGAGATCCAGTCTATAAGGATAGCACAATGGAAGTATTTCTTGCGTTTCCAGGAGAAGAAGAGCTAAGTAACAACTGTATGTACACCAATTTTGAAATTAATTCAAATGGTGCCATGCTTGCTAATTTTGGAAAGGGAAGAAAACACAGGCAGTCCATTACGGATGAGCAGTTCGAGTTGTCTGGTGTAAAGGCAATCAGAGAGGAAGATAGATGGTATCTGGAAGTGTTATTTCCAGAAAGTTATCTGAGTCAGATAAGTGATTTTGAAAGTGTGAAGAAGGGAACTTCATTTTATTGTAATTTTTATAAAATTGCTGAGTCGGAGGAGATTCAGCATTTTGGAAGTTATTCGCCGATTGAGAGCGAGACTCCGAATTTTCATTTGCCGGTGTGCTTTGCAAAAGCAATGATTGAGGGATAATCACCCTCAATTATTGCTTTTTTAAATATTCTGTACTATAATAAAATATTATAGTGCGTCCGTGTGCGCAAAATGGAGGAAAAGACTATGAAAAAACCAGTTTTAGTAATTATGGCAGCAGGTATGGGAAGTCGTTATGGCGGTTTGAAGCAAATCGATCCGATTGACGATCAAGGTCATATCATTATGGATTTCTCTATTTTTGATGCCAAAAGAGCAGGATTTGAAAAAGTAGTATTTATTATAAAGAAAGAAAACGAGGATACATTTAGAGAAGCAATCGGAAACCGCGTGGAGGGTCTGATGGAAGTGTCATATGTATTCCAAGACATACATAATATTCCACAAGGGTTTGAAGTACCGGAAGGCAGAGTAAAACCTTGGGGAACTGCACATGCAGTACTTAGTTGCATTGATGAAGTGGATGGACCGTTTGCAGTTATCAATGCAGACGACTATTATGGAAGAGACGCATTCCAAAAGATTTATGATTATTTGTCAACACACGAAGATGATGACAAATACCGTTACACCATGGTGGGATACCAATTGGAAAACACATTGACAGAGAATGGCCATGTTTCACGCGGTGTGTGTGAAATGAATGAAAAAAGCGAACTTGTAAGTGTTACCGAAAGAACACGTATCGAGAAAAAAGATGACGGGGCAGCCTACACAGAAGATGAAGGGGCTACTTGGATTACACTTCCAAAGAACAGCATTGTATCCATGAACATGTGGGGATTTACAGCAAGCTTCTTGCAAGAGATAAAGAATGGCTTCCCTGCATTTTTGGAAGAAGGATTGCAGACAAATCCTATGAAGTGCGAATACTATCTTCCAAAGGTGGTAAGTGATTTGTTAGCTGCAGATAAAGCCACAGTTACAGTGCTTACTTCAGCAGACAAATGGTATGGTGTTACATACAAAGAAGATAAACCATTTGTAGTTGCAGCAATTAAGAAGATGAAAGAAAGCGGACTGTATCCGGAAAGATTATGGAGTTAAAAAAATAGGGGGAAATGAGCATGAGGATTTTAGTGACAGGTGGTGCAGGCTACATTGGGAGCCACACATGTATTGAATTAATCAATGCAGGCTACGACATTGTTGTTTTGGATAATTTATGCAATTCCAGTAAAGAATCTTTGAAGAGAGTAGAAAAAATCGTTGGAAGAGAAATAAAATTTTACGAGGCAGATATTCGTGATGCCAAGGCAATGAAACATATTTTTGATAGCGAAGAGATTGACGCAGTCATCCATTTCGCAGGATTAAAAGCTGTGGGTGAATCCGTTGCCAAACCATTAGAGTACTATGATAACAATATCAATGGAACATTAGTTTTATGTGATGCTATGAGAAATGCAGGCGTGAAGAACATTATTTTCAGTTCTTCAGCTACTGTATATGGGGATCCGGCATTTATTCCAATTACAGAGGAATGTCCAAAAGGACAGTGTACAAACCCATATGGCTGGACAAAATCTATGTTAGAACAGATTTTAACAGATTTCCATACAGCAGATCCGGAATGGAATGTGGTACTCTTGCGTTACTTCAACCCTGTTGGAGCACATAAGAGCGGAACTATCGGGGAGGATCCAAAGGGAATTCCGAACAACCTGATGCCATATATTACACAAGTGGCAGTAGGAAAACGTGAATTTTTAGGTGTATTTGGGGATGACTATGATACACATGATGGTACAGGTGTGCGTGATTATATTCACGTTGTGGACTTAGCAGACGGCCATGTAAAGGCACTTAAGAAGATTGAAGAAAAAGCCGGCGTATGTGTATACAACCTAGGTACAGGAAATGGATATTCCGTATTAGACATGGTAAAGGCATTTAGCAAAGCGTGTGGAAATGACCTTCCATATAAGATTTTAGATAGAAGACCGGGAGATATTGCAACTTGTTATGCAGATCCTGCAAAAGCAAAAGCAGAACTTGGTTGGGAAGCAAAACGTGGCTTAGAAGAAATGTGTGAAGATTCTTGGAGATGGCAATCAGGCAATCCAAACGGATATGAAGGGTAATAAAATGAAAAATGATGTACGTTTAAAAGGACCTTTGAAATTGTATATGCAGTGGCCGATACTCATGGCGATTCTGCTGTCGGCTGTTACTATATGGGTTTTTACCATTGATAAGCGCGCAGGATTGGTGATGGGTGCGTCTGTGGCGATTTATATCGTTGCCGTGACCATTCTCTATTCTTACAATAAGTCATTGATTATGACAGGGTTAGTGGATTTTGCTGCACAATACGGGTTAGTACAGAACGTATTGTTGAAGGATCTATCTATTCCATATGCGATTATGCTCAGTGATGGAAAGATCGTGTGGGTAAATGATAGTTTTTCAAAACTATTTGAAAATGAAACAATCGTAGGTCGATATTTAAGCAATTATATTCAGGAATTGAATCGTGGTATTTTTCCGAAAGAAGAAGGCGAAAAGGCTGAGCTGGAAGTGATTTACGGAGAACGGGATTACCGTGTTAAACTTTCCAGGGTGGAAGTAAAAGAATTTCGGGATGCTGATAATATATTCCGTCTTCCAAATAAAAAGGAATATTTTGTCGCAGTTTCTTTAAGTGATATTACGGAATTGAAGCGATATATTCGAGAAAATGAAGAACAAAGGTTAGTTTCCGGATTAATTTACATTGATAATTATGAAGAAGTTATGGAAAGTGTAGAAGAAGTGCGCCAGTCTTTGCTGGTGGCTTTGATTGACCGAAAGATTAACCAGTATTTGACAAACTGTGATGGTCTTGTCAAAAAGATGGAAAAGGATAAATATTTCTTTGTTGTAAAACAACATTATTTCAAAGAAATGGAAAAGAATAAGTTCTCTATTTTAGAGGATGCAAAAAGTGTAAACATTGGAAATACCATGCCGGTAACACTTAGTATTGGTATGGGGATTTCTCAAGACACCTATGCGCAGAGTTACAACTTTGCCCGTGTTGCCATTGATTTGGCGCTTGCCCGTGGCGGTGATCAGGCAGTTGTAAAACATGGAAAGACCATTACCTATTATGGTGGCAAGAGAGAGCAGACCTCCAAGAATACCAGAGTAAAAGCTCGTGTAAAAGCAGAGGCCCTTCGTGAGTTTATGATGGCCAAGGACCAGATTATCGTTATGGGACACCGTATTGCAGATGTGGACTCCTTTGGTGCAGCTGTGGGTATTTATCGTGCGGCAAAAGTCATGGAGAAGAAAGCATATATTGTGTTGAATGATATTACAACGTCGGTTCGACCATTTTATCAGGCTTTTTGCGACAGTTTGTCCTATCCGGACGATATGTTTATTAAGTCATCGGAAGTACACAACGTTATGACGGATAATACAATGGTTGTTGTTGTTGATACAAACAAACCGGAACTCACGGAGTGTCCGGAACTTCTTAAGATGGCGAAAACGATTGTAGTGTTTGACCATCACAGACAAGGCAACGATGTGATTGAAAATACAATTTTATCTTATATTGAACCGTATGCATCTTCTGCCTGTGAAATGGTAGCAGAGGTATTGCAATATATTGCAGATAATATTAAGATAACAAGTATCGAAGCAAACAGTATGTATGCGGGGATTATGATTGACACCAATAATTTCATGAATCGTACCGGAGTGAGAACGTTTGAAGCAGCGGCGTTTCTTCGTCGTTGTGGTGCAGATATTACTCATGTAAGAAAGAACTTCAGAGACAACCTTGAAAGTTATCGTGTAAAAGCAGAGATTGTAGGAAATGCGGAAGTGTTTCATGACGAGTATGCAATTGCACAGTGTACAGATGAGAGTATTGAAAGCCCAACAATTATTGGGGCTCAGGCTGCTAACGAATTGCTTAACATTAATGGAATCAAGGCATCCTTTGTTTTGACAGAATATTATGGTAAGATTTATGTCAGTGCGAGAGCTATAGATGAGGTGAATGTGCAAATCATCATGGAACGTCTGGGTGGCGGTGGTCATATGAATACTGCAGGTGCTCAGTTCCAGCACACAGACATGGATGAGGCAATCGCCAATCTGAAAGAAGTCATTGATGAGATGATTGCAGAGGGAGATATTTAACATGAAAGTTATTTTATTAGAAGACGTAAAAGCACTTGGTAAAAAGGGCGAAATCGTAAATGTAAGCGATGGCTATGCAAGAAATTGCATTTTACCAAAAAAGTTAGGCTTAGAAGCAACTAGTAAAAATTTGAATGATTTAAAGTTGCAGAAGGCAAATGAAGCTAAGGTTGCTCAGGAGCAGTTGGAAGAGGCACAGGCACTTGGAAAGAAGATTGAAGCTGGAAAAGTGGAGCTTGCAATCAAAGTTGGAGAAGGTGGAAGAGCCTTTGGCTCAGTGTCTTCCAAAGAGATTGCGGTAGCTGTGAAAGAACAAATGGGATATGATATTGACAAGAAGAAAATCCAATTGAAGGATGCTATTAAAACCTTGGGAACACATGCAGTTCCGGTGAAATTGCATCAGAAAGTAACAGTGGATTTGAAGGTAATTGTAAGAGAAGCTTAGGAGGCTATACATCATGGATGAAGCACTCATTAAAAGAGTACTACCACATAGCATAGAAGCAGAACAGGCAGTCGTGGGGGCTATGCTCATGGATCGAGATGCGATTCTGACTTCTTCAGAAATCATTTGCGGTGAAGATTTTTATCAGTCTGCATACGGAGTGATTTTTGATGCAGTTGTAGAGATCTATAACGAAGGGAAGCCTGTGGATTTGATTACGTTGCAGGAGCGCCTGAAGGAAAAGGACGTACCTGCTGAGATTAGCAGTTTGGAATTTGTTCGGGATTTGGTAACGGCAGTTCCAACTTCTGCCAATGTAAAATACTATGCGGAGATTGTTTCGGAAAAATCGATGTTGCGTCGTTTGATTAAGTTGAATGACGACATCTCAAATATGTGTTATCTGGGCAAAGAGCCTATGGAAGCAGTGTTGGAAACCACAGAGAAAAAGGTTTTTGAACTGGTGCAGAAAAGAAACACGGGAGATTTCGTTCCGATTAAAGACGTGGTGCTGAATGCACTTGAAAAAATTGAATTGGCGTCAAAAACCAGTGGAAGTGTAACGGGTATTCCTACAGGTTTTTTGGATTTGGATTATAAGATGGCAGGGCTACAACCATCGGACTTGATTTTGGTTGCAGCCAGACCTTCTATGGGAAAGACAGCGTTTGTGCTTAACATTGCCCAACATGTTGCATTTAAAGCAAAAAAATCCGTTGCGATTTTTAGTTTGGAAATGTCAAAGGAACAGTTGGTAAATCGTCTTTTTGCATTGGAGGCGCAGGTGGATTCCCAATCTCTTCGTACCGGTAATCTGAAAGATGAGGACTGGGAAAAACTGATTGAGAGTGCCGGAATTATCGGAAAGTCTAATTTGATTATCGATGATACACCTGGTATTTCTATTTCAGAATTACGTTCCAAATGCCGTAAGTTTAAATTGGAGCATGGTCTTGATTTGATTATTATTGACTATTTGCAGTTGATGACAGGACGTGTTGGCGGAAGAAGTGAGTCAAGACAACAGGAGATTTCTGAAATATCAAGAGCATTGAAGGGGCTTGCAAGAGAACTGAATGTGCCGGTAATTGCTCTGTCCCAGCTTAGTCGTGCAGTGGAGCAGAGACCGGACCATAGACCGATGCTTTCAGACCTTCGTGAATCCGGAGCCATTGAGCAAGATGCTGACGTAGTAATGTTCATCTATCGTGATGACTATTATAATAAAGATACAGAACTGAAGAACGTGGCGGAGATTATTATTGCGAAACAGAGAAACGGTTCCATCGGAACGGTGAATCTGACGTGGTTGCCGAACTACACGAAGTTTGCCAATTATTTGAAGCAGAACTAAATGTGCGCTGGCTGGTAATGCGGCCAGCGTTTTACGTTATAGGTGAGCAATGAAAATTTGTATTGGAGAATAATAACATGAGGAAGATTGTTAACAGTGCATTGGAATTGGTGGGGGAGACCCCATTATTGCATGCGGTGCGCTATGCATCCCAAGCAGGAATAGAGCATGGGGATTTATATGTAAAATTAGAATGCTTGAATCCAACAGGTTCCGTGAAAGACCGTGCAGCTTTAGAGATGATAGAAGATGCAGAGGAAAAAGGTCTGTTAAAACGGGGGGCAACGATTATTGAACCCACTAGTGGAAATACAGGGATTGGTTTGGCGTCAGTTGCAGTAGTGAAAGGATATAAAACCATTTTAACTTTGCCAGAGACCATGAGCGTGGAACGGAGAAATTTGTTGAAAGCATATGGTGCGGAACTTGTTTTGACAGAAGGCGCAAAAGGAATGCAAGGAGCCATTGAAAAGGCGGAAGAATTGGAGCGAACTATTTCCGGAGCTGTAATTCTAGGCCAGTTTGGAAATCCGGCAAATGCTATGGCACACAAGAAATACACGGGGCCTGAAATCTGGGAACAGACGGATGGCAAGGTGGATATTTTTGTGGCAGGAGTTGGCACAGGCGGCACTTTGACGGGAATTGGAGAATATTTGAAAGAAAAGAATCCGCATGTGAAGGTGGTTGCAGTAGAACCGGCAGGAAGTCCGATTTTGTCAGGAGGAATGGCCGGAAAGCACGATTTACAAGGAATTGGTGCGGGATTTGTTCCGGAAATTTTAAATACGAAAATTTATGATGAAGTAATTGCAGTTAAGGATGAAGATGCATATGATGAAAGCAGAAGGTTTGCAAGGAGCGAGGGAATCCTCGTTGGAATCTCTTCCGGAGCTGCTTTAAAGGCTGCCAGTGTGGTGGCTATGAGACCAGAAAACAAAGGAAAGCAGATTGTGGTATTGCTGCCTGATTCGGGGGACAGGTATTTGTCCACATCATTATTTCAAGAAATGGATTAGAAGGGATTGACTGATATGAATTATACAACACGAGACACTATTTTAAATACAGCAAGAACACTGGCTGGGAATTACGAAAAACTGGATATTATGGACACTTCTTTGAAGGCGAATCTGCCGGACAGACAGGTGATTTATAGTATACTTGAGGATCTTCATAAAATTAGTTTTCCGGGATATTTCGGAACAGAAAAATATTTGTCGGGAGAAGCATTTGCAGAGGGCGTTTTAGTTTCTTTATATGAGAAATTGAGAGGGCAGATGAAGATTACTCTCATAGGGAAAGTGGACGAAGAGGCTCGCAAGGAACGTGCCGAAGAACTAACAGTTGCATTTATGGAGAAAATTCCGGAAGTGCAGGAACTTTTGATGAAGGATGTTGAGGCTCAGCTTGCAGGGGATCCGGCAGCTAGTAGCAAGGATGAAGTGATTTTAGCGTATCCGGGGCTTTATGCAATTTTCGTGTATCGCTATGCCCATATTTTATATCAATTAGATGTGCCGTTGTTGCCACGTATTATGAGTGAATATGCTCATGGCCAGACGGGAATCGATATTAATCCGGGGGCAACCATTGGAGAATATTTCTTTATTGATCATGGAACAGGTATCGTTATTGGAGAGACAGCGATTATTGGTAACGGTGTGAAGATTTATCAAGGTGTAACCATTGGTGCCTTGTCTACTCGAAAGGGTCAGGCGCTCTCTGGTGTGAAACGTCATCCGACCATTGAAGATAATGTGATTATCTATGCAAATGCCACTATTTTGGGTGGCAATACGGTTGTGGGAAGAAATGCAACGGTAGCCGGTAATACATTTGTGACGGAGTCTATTCCTGCAGATGCCAAGGTGAGTGCCATGATGCCGGAACTTAAGGTAAAAATGTGTGGCATGTGCGAAGGAAAGTAAACAAACTTTTGTTTTGTGGGGTACATTTTAGATGAAGAAGACACAGATTAGAAATTCGTTAATACTGCTACTGACAGCGACCATTTGGGGTACTGCCTTTGTGGCTCAGAGTGTTGGCATGGAACATGTGGAAGCATTCACATTTACATTTGCACGCAGTATTGTTGGTGGAATTGTGCTGATTCCCTGTATTTGTTTTTTGAGATGGCTGAAGGAAAGAGAGAAGAATCAGTCATGCCACATGATATCAGATGATGTGACTGATTCCAAGAGGCCACTTGTCACAAAAGTGGAATGGATTGGCGGCATCTGCTGTGGTCTTGCACTTTGTGCGGCAAGCAATTTTCAACAAATCGGAATTGCTTACACCACAGTTGGAAAAGCTGGTTTTATTACAGCGCTTTATGTGGTAATTGTGCCGATTTTAGGTTTGTTTTTTAAGAAGCGAGTATCCTTTATTGTGTGGATATGTGTTGTACTTTCTGTAATTGGACTTTACTTACTCTGTATGACAGAAGGCTCCCTCACATTGGCATATGGGGATTTGCTTGTGCTTATATGTGCAATTTTATTCTCTGTACACATTATGGTAATCGACCATTTTTCGCCACAGGGTGATGGGGTGGTTATGTCCTGCATTCAGTTTTTTGTGTGCGGAATTGTTTCCGGAAGCATCATGCTTTTTGTGGAGACACCGTCTATTGAAAATATTATGGCGGCAGCAATGCCGATTTTATATGCAGGGGTGCTTTCCAGTGGTGTGGCGTACACCCTTCAGATTGTGGGTCAGAAGGATATGAATCCTACGGTTGCATCACTTATCTTGTGTTTGGAATCGGTGGTTTCAGCATTGGCAGGTTGGTTGATTTTACATGAGAGGTTGACAGCGAGAGAATTACTAGGATGTTTGCTCATGTTTGTTGCAATTGTGTTTGCGCAGGTGCCGCTGCCG
>JAZRON010000098.1:0-26351 GCA_045648725.1 Faecalimonas sp. | reverse complement strand
GTTTGGTCTAACTTAGCAAATGGATCGTTTTCGAAGATCTTTGTATCATAGTAAGCGTCTAAGAACTTACCAGCATCATCACGAGAGAATCCATATGTCATCTGTGTTAAGTCGTTTGTACCGAAGCAGAAGAAGTCAGCTTCTTTTGCAACTTCACCAGCTGTTAAGCAAGCACGTGGAATTTCCATCATAGTACCTACTTCGTAAGCTAATTCTACGCCTGCAGCTGCGATTTCAGCATCAGCTGTTTCTACAACTACTTTCTTAACGTATGCTAATTCTTTTGCATCACATGAAAGTGGAATCATGATTTCTGGAACTACCTTCCAATCAGCGTGTGCTTTTTGTACGTTGATTGCTGCACGGATAACAGCTTTTGTCTGCATCTTAGCAATTTCAGGATATGTTACAGCAAGACGAAGTCCTCTGTGTCCCATCATTGGGTTAAATTCATGTAATGAAGAAATAATTGCTTTAATATCTTCTACAGTTTTTCCTTGAGCATCAGCAAGTTTCTTAATGTCTTCTTCCTCTGTTGGAACGAATTCGTGAAGAGGTGGGTCTAAGAAACGGATAGTAACCGGGTTACCTTCTAATGCTTCAAATAATCCTTCGAAGTCTCCTTGTTGGTATGGAAGGATTTTTTCAAGTGCTTCTTCTCTTTCTTCTAAAGTATCAGCACAGATCATTTCACGGAAAGCATCAATTCTGTCTTCTTCAAAGAACATGTGCTCTGTACGTGTAAGACCAATACCTTCTGCACCGAGTTCACGAGCTTTTCTAGCATCTGCAGGAGTATCAGCATTTGTTCTAACTTTTAATCTTCTGAACTTGTCTGCCCAAGCCATGATTCTTCCAAATTCACCAGCGATTTGAGCATCAACTGTTGGAATGATTCCATCGTAGATGTTACCTGTTGTACCATCGATAGAGATTTCATCTCCTTCGCTGAATGTCTTACCAGCTAATGTGAATTTCTTGTTTTCTTCATCCATGTTGATGTCTCCACAACCAGATACACAACATGTACCCATACCACGTGCAACTACGGCAGCGTGAGATGTCATACCACCACGTACTGTTAAGATACCTTGAGCAGCTTTCATACCCATAATATCTTCTGGTGATGTTTCAAGACGAACAAGAACAACCTTTTCTCCTTTTTCAGCCCATGCAACAGCATCGTCAGCTGTAAATACAATTTTACCACAAGCAGCACCTGGAGATGCTCCAAGACCTTTACCCATTGGAGTAGCAGCCTTCAATGCTTTTGCATCAAATTGTGGATGTAATAATGTATCTAAGTTACGAGGATCGATCATTGCAACAGCTTCTTCTTCTGTTCTCATTCCTTCGTCAACTAAGTCACATGCAATCTTAAGAGCAGCTTGAGCTGTTCTCTTACCATTACGTGTTTGAAGCATGAATAATTTACGGTCTTGAATTGTAAATTCCATGTCTTGCATATCTCTGTAATGGTTTTCAAGAATGCTGCAAACGTTTGTGAATTGTTCGTAAACTTCCGGCATAACGTCTTTCATTTCAGCGATTGGTTGTGGTGTACGAACACCGGCAACAACGTCTTCACCTTGAGCGTTAATCAAGAATTCACCCATAAGTTTCTTTTCACCTGTAGCTGGGTCACGAGTAAATGCAACACCTGTACCTGATTCATCTGACCAGTTACCGAATGCCATTTCTTGAACGTTAACAGCTGTTCCCCAAGAATATGGGATATCGTTATCACGACGATATACATTTGCACGTGGGTTATCCCATGAACGGAATACTGCTTTTACAGCTCCCATTAATTGTTCTTTTGGATCACTTGGGAAGTCTTTTCCGATTTTAGCTTTGTATTCAGCTTTGAATTGGTTTGCTAATTCTTTTAAGTCTTCTGCTGTAAGGTCTACGTCTTGTGTAACACCTTTTTCTTCTTTCATCTTATCGATAAGTTCTTCGAAGTATTTCTTACCTACTTCCATAACTACGTCAGAATACATTTGAATAAATCTTCTGTAGCAGTCACGAGCCCATCTTTCATTACCTGTCTTTTTCGCAACAACTTCTACTACTTCTTCGTTAAGACCAAGGTTCAAAATTGTATCCATCATACCTGGCATAGAAGCTCTGGCACCTGAACGAACAGATACAAGTAATGGGTTTTCCAAATCCCCAAACTTCTTTCCTGTGATTTCTTCCATTTTAACGATTGCATCGTTAATCTGTGCTTGAATCTCGTCGTTAATTTGACGACCATCTTCATAGTACTGTGTACATGCGTCTGTTGTGATTGTAAAACCTTGTGGTACCGGAAGACCTAATTTTGTCATCTCAGCAAGGTTGGCACCCTTACCACCAAGAGTATTGCGCATGCTGGCGTCACCTTCGGTGAACATATAAACCCATTTTGCCATGTCTTTACGACCTCCTAAATAATATTTTCTTAACGTAAGGCACTAAAAGCACGACTTTACATCTTTCAAAGCCGTCCCTGTCTCCTACGTTATTCATGAAATTGAATGGCTTGTCTAATCAGCCACACTTTTATTCTATCTGCTTTTCCAGTATTCGTCAAGGAATTTTCCATAAATCGGAAGCAAATCTGCAACAAAATGCAACAAAATGGGACGTAGTCAAATTAACTTTCACTACGTCCCAAATTAACATTAGCGGTGTCCCAAAACCGAACACCTCCCCGTCCCTTTTTGAATATCGATTTACGCTTCGCTCAAAAACACTTTATATCCTCGATATGCTTCATATATATCTGCTTTACTTGTAACTTCCCATGGTGCATGCATACTAAGAACTGCCACTCCACTATCGATAACTTCCATACCATATTTCGCTAAAATATAGGCTATTGTTCCACCTCCTCCAATATCTACCTTTCCGAGTTCAGCTGTCTGGTATGCCACATTATTGTTTGACAAGATATTTCTCAAATGTGCGATATATTCAGGATTCGCATCATTAGAACCACTCTTCCCACGACTTCCTGTATATTTATTGAACACAAGGCCTTTCCCGAAATAAGCTGCATTTTTCTTTTCGAATACACTTTCATACATTGGATCAAAAGCCGCACTTACATCAGATGAAAGCATTTTTGAATTTGCCAATACTCTTCTTAATTTTAATTCTGAATATTCACCCATTCTATCCAAGAGTTCCGCAACCATATTTTCAAAGAAGAGAGACTGCATACCTGTTGCTCCTACACTTCCAATTTCTTCCTTGTCAACCAGAAGACAACATGCTGTCTTTTGCAAATCCTTCGATTCTAACATCGCTTGCAGCGAAGTAAATGCACACACTCTATCATCTTGCCCATATGCCAAAATCATACTTCTATCAATACCACAATCACGTGCTTTACCAGCTGGTACCACTTCCAACTCAGCTGAAACAAAATCTTCTTCTTCAATATCGTACTTTTCTTTCAACATCTGAAGAAGATTAGCTTTCACTGCTTCCTTCTCTTCGCCTTGCAGTGGTTTACTTCCAATTAACACATCTAACTTTTCGCCCTCGATTACCTTTGCTGCCTTAATTTCTAATTGTTCCCCAGCTAGATGGATTAACAAGTCCGTAATTACGACAACTGGATCTTTTTCATCTTCACCAATCACAACATCAACTACTGTTCCATCTTTTTTGACCACCACCCCATGAATAGCTAATGGCAATGTCACCCACTGATATTTTTTCACACCACCGTAATAGTGGGTGTCAAAATATCCAAATTCACCGGATTCGTACAATGGATTTTGCTTCAAATCAATGCGCGGAGAATCCACGTGTGCGCCAAGAATATTCATACCATTTTCAATTGGTTCTCTTCCAATTTGGAACAGCGCAATTGTTTTATCCATGCACACTGCATATACGCAGTCTCCAATTTTCAAATCTTCACCTTTTTCGATAACTTCTTTCAAATCTTTGTATCCTGCTTCTTCTGCCATTTTTACTGCTGCTTTTACACATTCTCTTTCAGTTTTGCCTTTGTCGAGATACGATTTGTATGCTTTATTTATTTGTTCTAACTCTACAAGTTGTTCATCTGTATATATTTTCCATAAATTTGTTCTTTCCATGTTTCATCACTCCTTTTTATAATTGATGTCATTATATCTTTAATTTGGGACGTAGTCAAATTTAATCTAGCCCTGTCCCCAATTAAACTTAGGGGTGTCCCAAAATTGATGATACCCCGCGCCTTTTTAATCATATAATGTATTGTTCCTTAATATCAGTGTACAACCTACTTGTTTCTTTTTGTGATAAGTTTAACTTATTTCTTATTTGCTCCATGTATTTTTCGCGCAGCACTGGTTCTTCTATAATCTGTACAACTTCTTCTACTCCCTGTTGCTCTTTTAATTCCCAGAGTATATTCATTGCTTGTTCTCTTCTTTGTGCATAAACTTCTTCGCTCATGCCAAGAAATATCACTTCGTTCGTAATATTGTGATAGTTTAAATATGCTTCCCAACTACCAAATTGTTGTTTGTACTTTCGAATTGCATTTTCATGCAAAAGTACTACTTTTCCCTTTTTATATTCACCAAAACTGCTATATTTATAATCTGATGCTGAAGAAACCATCAATGCCTTCACCGGATTCATATGAATGTATTTTATACAATTCCAATAATATTTTTCATTTTCGATACATTCACTTCCAAAACGGTTCTGAAATACATGTCCATTTCTATTATGTTTATGATTGTAATATTGTGCGTATTCTGCCAAGACGCTTGCCATGAAATATGATAATTGTTGTTTTTCATTCGATTTAATAATTAGATGTGCATGATTTGACATGATGCAATATGCATGAATCTCCACGTCATATTTATTGAAATATTTTTTTATTACTCTTTTGAAATATTGTTTTTCTCTTACCTGATTGAATACTTTTTCCTTATTTATTCCTCGGACAAATACGTGATACAATCCGGTACTGCTTTTCTGCCGTTTCACACGAGGCACTTTATCTCCTCCTTTTTCCCAGCAGATCGAAACACTGATTTACCATTTTGGGACACCCCTAAGTTCAATTTGGGACGTAGTCAAATTTAATTTGACTACGTCCCCATTACTAAAACATAAATTTTGTTTCAAAGTATGCTTTTAAGTCTTCGATTTTTACTCTTTCTTGTTCCATCGTATCACGGTCACGAACTGTCACTGCACCATCTTCTTCGGATTCAAAGTCGTATGTAATACAGAATGGAGTTCCGATTTCATCTTGACGACGATAACGTTTACCGATATTTCCTCTATCATCGAATTCACAATTGTAGTATTTAGAAAGTTCAGCAAATACCTTTTCTGCACCTTCGTTTAACTTCTTAGAAAGTGGAAGCACACCAATCTTAACCGGTGCCAATGCTGGATGGAAACGGAGTACTGTACGTACATCTCCACCCTCTAATTCTTCTTCATCATATGCTGCACAAAGGAACGCAAGAACCACACGGTCAGCACCAAGTGATGGCTCAATAACATATGGAATGTATTTTTCTTTCTTTTCATCATCAAAGTAAGACATGTCTTGTTTTGACACTTCTTGATGTTGTGATAAATCGTAGTCTGTTCTGTCTGCGATTCCCCACAATTCTCCCCAGCCAAATGGGAATAAAAATTCAAGGTCTGTTGTTGCCTTACTGTAGAAGCAAAGTTCTTCTGGTGAGTGATCTCTCGCTCTCATCTCATCGTCTTTGATTCCTAATGATTTCAACCAATCAATACAGAATTGTTTCCAGTACGCAAACCATTCAAGGTCTGTTCCAGGTGCACAGAAGAATTCCAATTCCATTTGTTCGAATTCTCTTGTACGGAATGT
This sequence comes from Faecalimonas sp., assembly GCA_045648725.1. GTDB lineage: Bacteria > Bacillota > Clostridia > Lachnospirales > Lachnospiraceae > Faecalimonas. The sequence continues at coordinate 20,497 of JAZRON010000098.1, read as the reverse complement.
GAAGTTACCAGGTGTAATCTCGTTACGGAATGATTTACCGATTTGACCAATACCAAATGGAATTTTCTTTCTTGATGTACGTTGTACATTTTTAAAGTTTACGAAAATACCTTGTGCTGTTTCCGGTCTTAAATATACTGTATTCTTCGCATCCTCAGTTACACCTTGGAAAGTTTTGAACATAAGGTTGAACTGTCGAATCTCTGTGAAATTGTGTTTTCCACAAGTTGGACATGGAACATTGTGCTCTGCAACCCAAGCTTCCATCTGTTCTTTTGTCCAAGCGTCTACACTTTCTTCTAATACGATGCCGTTTTCTGCAGCAAAATCTTCGATTAATTTGTCAGCACGGAATCTTTCTTTACATTCTTTACAATCCATAAGAGGGTCACTGAATCCTCCCAAATGTCCTGAAGCCACCCATGTTTGTGGGTTCATTAGGATAGCACAGTCAACACCAACGTTGTATGGGTTTTCCTGAATGAATTTTTGCCACCATGCTCTCTTTACGTTATTCTTCAACTCGACACCAAGATTTCCGTAATCCCATGTATTTGCAAGACCACCGTAAATCTCTGATCCTGGATATACGAAACCTCTTGACTTCGCGAGTGCTACAATTTTTTCCATTGTTTTTTCCATATTAGTATTCCTCTCATTCTATGAATGTCTTTAATGCACAATATTATACAGTTATTACCTGTTTTTTTCAACCCTTATAGGTAAATTATTTTATACACATTTCCAGTATTTCTAAGGACTTAAACCTCTTATCCACATACATTCCCATATACTGTTTCATAATTCTACCAAGCTGCCCTAGCACTTCATCTGACACTGTAAATGTGTATAACTTTTCAACCGGAGATGAAATTATGTACTGCAAGGTATAAAGCGTGGAATTCCCAATGGTAACTCCGTCGCCGGCCAGGCTTTTACACTCTTGGCAAATGAGTCCTCTGTTTTTTGAGCTGAATACTACACCACGGTCCTTGGCACCACAGTTGACACACTGAAACACTTCCGGATATTCGCCATTGATTACCAACGCCTTCAACTCAAAAATGCATCGAACCAGCTCATATGGAATCTTCTTCGATGCCAATGCACGAAGAGACTGGTACAATAGCTTTAACATCTGTCTTTCGTCATTATATTCTCTTGTATAATAGTCCGCCAACTCCATAAAATAGAACCCATAGTATGCTCCCTCAAAATCGGTGCTCAGTTCCATAAAATAGTTGGAAACATTGGCCTGCACAACATTATACGAGGTTCTCCCTTCATATAGCACAAACTCTCCAAAAGTGAAAGGATTTGTCATACCCATCAAGGCACTATTCTGCCTCCGCGCACCTTTTGCAAAGGCAGAAATCTTTCCCTTTTCTTTTGTCAATATTACCACTCTTCTATCATATTCACCGATAGGTGTTGCGGACAGTATCATCCCCGTCACTGTTACTTTCTGACTCAAATGTTCCCTCTCCTACTGTATCATCCTTGCTGCTGGTATAATAATCCTTGTATTCACCACCATAAAGATTTTTATAATGCAAATAGTCTAAAATTCTGCCTGTTTTTTCAAATGCTTTCCATAACTCTTTATCTTCCATGTGCAAACCCTCCTTTGTATAAAGTTTAGAATTTCCACATAGATTTAAAAAATACTGAAACTATCTTCCAATTCTTCTACTCTTCATCTTTGGTGTAACCAAAGTTTTTAATTAGAAAATCACTGTCTCGCCAATCCTTTTTCACTTTTACCCAAAGTTGCAGATTGACCTTTAAATCCAACATTTTTTCAATCTCAAATCGGGCTGTACTTCCGATTCTTTTCAGCATGACACCCTGTTTTCCGATAATAATACCTTTGTGGGAATCGCGCTCGCAGATAATGGTAGCATCAATATCTACTATCTTTTTGCGATATTTCATGCCATCAATTGCAACTGCAATCCCATGTGGTATCTCATCATTTAGAGCGTGCAGCGCCTTTTCACGAATGAGTTCTGCCACAATCTGTCTTTCCGGTTGGTCTGTGATGGTATCTTCATCATAGAACTGTGGTCCGTACGGCAGGTACTTCATAATCACTTTTACAAGTTCCTCTGTATTTTCCCCACTTCTTGCAGAGACAGGTACAATTTCTGCAAAATCATAAATCTTGCGATACGCGTCAATAAATGCAAGCACCTCTTCTTTTTTTACCGTATCTACTTTGTTGATAACCAGTACAACCGGTGTCTTTACGCGCCCCAGTTGCTCCACAATGTGTTTTTCTCCTGCTCCGATAAATGTTGATGGTTCCACAAGCCAAAGCACCACGTCCACCTCATTTAATGTGCGTTCTGCCACATTTACCATATATTCACCAAGTTTATTCTTTGCCTTATGAATCCCCGGCGTATCCACAAACACAATCTGTCCTTCCTCCGTTGTCAGCACTGTCTGAATACGATTTCTCGTGGTCTGTGGTTTATTGGACGTGATGGCAATCTTCTGTCCAATCAAATAGTTCATCAACGTAGATTTTCCCACATTCGGTCTTCCAATTAGGGTTACAAACCCTGATTTGTAGTCTGCTCTCATATTTCCTCCGATTTCATCCTCGCGCATACCCACTAGAATATGCTTCTAAGTTCCATAAATAAGTCTTTTTGTTCTTCAATCTTCTCTTCATTTCCAATGACACAGAAGTAATTCCCCTTAAGCACCGCTTCCACAATCTCTGCCAAAGCTCTGATATCTTCTTCCGTAGCATCTAAAACTTCTGCTCGTTCTTTTCGAATCATTTCCTCAGAAACCTGATTCATATACAGATTCATAGAACGGTCACCTTTTGTAACCGGTGTCATTGGCTGATCCATATTACTGATAGTACCGATGATATATTTTGTCATGTCGCGCTCGCTGACAGAGAAATTCTTAAGGTAATCAACAACACCCTCATAAACCTCATTTGTTTTCTCCAAGTTCGGATCACGGTATGACATAAAGTAACCTTCCCCTAGTCTTGAAAAGTTGCTCATACAACCGTAAGCACCACCTTTGACACGTACATTCTGCCAGAGATAATCATAACTTAATATCACTTTCAAAATCTGCAAGGCTCCTGTATACTCTTTTCCTTCATCGACAAAATTACCCACACGAGCCACATACTGTACTTTGGATGAGGTTTTGAATCCTTCATTTCTTTTTTCACAGTGAATGATGCACTGTTCCTCTTTTACCTCATCTGTAAATAAGTGTTTCTTCACTTCACAAACTTGCTCTTTGAGGCCCTCTAAACCTTCATTGGCTGCTGTATAACTCACCATCATATTGTCTGCCCTGAACAACACCTTTGTAAGTTTCTGTAAGTTTGCAATCAACGCACCTTTTTCATTTTCAAAATTCTCTTCCAGTCTCTTAATCACTTCATAATATGCAATTCCTGTTGTCAAATCTTTGAATTTTGACAACGGCGACAAATAGGACAATGCACGAAGTGCTGCCGTCGTATGTCCGGCTGATTGGAAACGCATCTGAAGTCTCGACTTTGTCATAGCCAAAATCTCTTTCAAACGCTTTTCATCATCTAATTTTGATTTTGTCAAAATCTCCTGCATCATTGCGAATGCAACCGGAAGTTTATCATATAATGCTTTCGCCTTAATTTCAAAAGTTGCCTTAAACTCTTTCTCTCGAACCTTTGTTACATTCGGATAAAGTTCCAGGGATGTACCAATACCACCGGTGTGAACGTTAATTTCGTTAAACAGTTCACCGTATTCATAATTTTTCGTATCAATAATTCCTAATACCGATTGTAAAATTCCTGCGTACGGAAGCATTTCTTCCGAAATACTAGACAAATCAAATAGCAAATCTATATAACCGATTCCATTTGTCTCGATTTCATGGAAAATTACTGGCGTTCCATCGTAATCCAGCACTTCATTCTGAATCGGCGCAATGTCCCGACTAATATCCTCACGTTTTAAAACCGGGATTTTTTCCTGATCCTCTATTGCATCCTCTTCCTCCTGATATTCCACCAACTGATGAGTGGCTGTAATAAGCGCTTTTACTTCCTCCTCACTCAAACTCTCTTTATAACACTGCAACTTCTCTTCTAATTCTTTATCCAATCTTGCAGTGCGCCCCTTTTCTGGTTTCACCACAACGATTGCACCATGGGTATTGTCTAAAAGATATTTTTGAATCAATTGCTCGAAATATCCCTTGTCCACCTGTGCCTTTAAGAATGCGAAAATTTCTGTCGCTTCCACATGCAAAAACGGCATTGAATCGTCATATAACCAGCTATCAAACATCTGGAGTCCATACATGAGCCCCTTTGGATAATTTCCAAAATCAGCTTCACGGTAGCGGAACTCATGGTAGTTAATTCCTGCCTCCAAAGCCTTTTTATCCATTCCGTTTTTCACAATATCTGCAAGTGTTTCTTCTATAATCGAGATAAAACTCTCCTTCTGCTCCGGATTGGCGTTTTTTGCCACCACTGAAAAAATCGGTTGTAGGATTCCATTATCATAAGAACCCATAATGTCTTTTCCGATTCCCGCATCCACAAGCACCTTTTTAAGCGGTGCGCCCGGTGCGGAAAGCAGTGCGTAATCTAACACTTGGAATGCCTGATACAATTCTTTATCCAAGCTGGTTCCAATGACTTTGTTATAGGAAAGATAAGTGTTATCTTCTTCTGATTCATTGCTTGAAATAGAATAATTCATTTCAATTTCTTTTACTGCTTCAAATGGTTTCTGTATACGAATTTCCGAATCCACTTCCAATGTATCAAAATCCGACAAATACATTTCATCCAGCCAATTGAGTTTTTCCTCCATATCCATATCCCCATAGAGATAGATATAACTGTTTGACGGATGATAATATTTCCTATGAAAATCCAAAAATTGCTCATAAGTCAGTTCCGGAATCACGTCTGGGTCTCCGCCGGATTCATTTGCGTACGTGTTATCTGGGAATAATGTGTTTAATACCACCCGGTCAAGCACGCCCTCTGGTGAAGAAAACGCACCTTTCATCTCGTTGTAAACAACACCATTATAGGTAAGAGCATCCTCCTCCGACTCTAGATTGTAACTCCAGCCTTCCTGTCTGAAAATCTCGTCGTGCTGATAAATATTCGGATAAAACACTGCATCCATGTAAACGTGCATCAGATTCTGAAAATCCTTGTCGTTACAACTCGCCACCGGATACACTGTTTTGTCCGGATAGGTCATAGCATTTAAAAACGTATTTAAGGAACCTTTGACAAGTTCTACAAACGGGTCTTTCACAGGAAAATTCTTAGAACCGCAAAGCACGGAATGTTCCAAGATATGTGGAACTCCCGTACTGTCTTCCGGTGGTGTACGGAATCCTATAGAGAATACTTTATTCTCGTCATTGTTTTCCATCAAAAGCACTCTGGCTCCACTTTTTTTATGTCTAAGTAAATAACCTTCGGATTGTAAATCGTGTAAGGTCTTTTGTTGTAATAATTCGTAATTTCTTAATGCTGTAATATTCATATTTCACGTTCTCCTAAATTTCTACCATTTGAGTATTATAACATTATTTTACCCAAGAATAAAGAGGTTGATAATACGAAAAACCCAACAGTTTTAAACTGCTGGGCTCTTCTATCTTATTACTCGTTTTACTTATCTTTATTCATCTTACCAAGTACCATAACTGTAACAACCATTAACACTGCACCAACAGGTAATGAGATCCAAGCACTCTGTGTAAGACCAGCCACGATGTATGTCACAAATGATACCGCTGCAACTGTAATTGCATATGGAAGCTGTGTCGATACGTGGTTTACGTGGTTACATTGACCTCCTGCAGAAGCCATGATTGTAGTATCTGAAATTGGTGAACAGTGGTCACCGCAAACAGCACCTGCCATACAAGCAGAGATACCGATAATCATAAGTTCTGGGTTGCTTTCTTGGAATACTGCAACTACGATTGGAATGAGAATACCAAAGGTTCCCCAAGATGTTCCTGTAGCAAATGCAAGGAAACATCCAATCAAGAAGATGATTGCTGGTAAGAATGCGACCAAATCTCCGGCAAATCCTTGTACCGCACCTTCTACAAATTCTTTTGCACCAAGACTATCTGTCATTCCCTTCAATGTCCAAGCAAATGTCAAAATCAAGATTGCAGGCACCATTGCTTTAAATCCGTCCGGAATACATCCCATACAATCAGAGAATGTCAATACTCTACGAATCAAGTAGATAACAACTGTAATTACAAGCGCGAAGAAACTACCAAGAGCCAAACCAACAGATGCATCACAACCTGAGAATGCTTCAACAAATCCTGTACCACTAAAGAATCCACCTGTATAAATCATACCAATTACACAACATACAATTAAAGAAACAATCGGAACTACAAGGTCCACAACTTTTCCTTTTGGATTTGCATAGTCAGATTCAGCATTATCATATGGACGGTCAGAAGTTGTATAAATATCTCCTGCCAAAGCATTTACTTCATGTCTCTTCATTGGGCCGTAGTCTACTTTTGTAACTACAAGTACAACCATCATTAAAATAGTAAGTAATGCATAGAAGTTATATGGAATTGCTCTGATAAAGATTTCAAAACCATTTTCCCCTTCTACGAAACCTGTTACTGCTGCTGCCCAAGACGAAATTGGTGCAATGATACAAACAGGTGCTGCTGTAGCATCAATTAAGTAAGATAACTTTGCACGTGATACGTTGTGCTTGTCTGTCACAGGACGCATAACGCTACCAACTGTTAGACAGTTAAAATAATCATCAATGAAAATCAAAACACCGAGAGCAATCGTTGCAAGTTGTGCTCCGACTCTTGTTTTGATGTGTTTACTTGCCCAAGCACCGAATGCCGCAGAACCTCCGGCACGGTTCATTAAACAAACCATCGCTCCAAGGATTACTAAGAAAATAAGAATTCCCATGTTGTAACCATCTGTCAATGAAGCCAAAAATCCATTGTTGTAAATGTGAAGTACTGTTCCTTCAAACGAAAAATTAGAATAGAACAATCCTCCTACTAAGATACCAATAAATAATGAACTATACACTTCCTTTGTAATAAGTGCAAGTACAATCGCTACAAGTGGTGGTACCAATGACCAAGGTGTAGCAAACATTTTCGGCAATTCAGCTGCTTCTGCGTCAGCTGCAAATACTGTCATAGACATCATTGCCACCAACAACAAAACTGTTGCCACTACTTTCCATACGTTTTTCTTTGTCATACGCATGATACATTTCCTCTCTTTCTCTTTCATGTTTGATTGAACAACTTATAAACACTAGTGTAAACTTTTGCTGTATAAAAACTAAAAGCCACAGACACACTTCAAGGCATGTTTGTAGCTTATATATTATCTCTTATTCTGTGATAGCTCTCCACACCTTATGTGACAGTACGCTGCATATTTTACAACGTCCCAGAAAAACTTCCCTGGACAAAAAAGTTTTTCTTCGGCGAGTTCCCCTTTCCAATATAACAGGTGTCCACCTTTGTTATGTCGTACTGATGAAATTCGCACCTCTACCTCTCAGTTATTCAATTAGAGGTATTATAACACAGCTTTGGAGAAATGTGAATATGTTATTTTCTTAACCTCTACTCAACGCTTCATTCATCAACTCTCCGTTTAGCACCCTATTCAATTGTTAAAATTAAAACCTTGGCGAACCGCCACTCAAATATAGATATGTAATATCTGATTGTTGAAATGTGATAGATTCTTCTAATGAATTCACTATCATTGTGGAACTTCATTCTATAAGCATTGTTCAGAAATGTCAAGCGGAATTTCACAACACAAGAAAAAGACATGACTCATCTGAATCATGTCTCTGTCATCATCTATTTACTCTGAAAGCCACCTTGTGTCAATCTCCATTTTTAACTTCTCAAACATATTGTAAAATCGATTCTTGGTTTGATTAATAATATCTAATGCAACTTCTTTATTATAAGAATGCGCCACATTATTGCGTGCATTAAGCGCATCCATCCACAATTCTTCGTCACCTATCATTCCTGCACTAAAGGCCGTCTTTAAAACGATTTTAGGAGAACCTGTTCGCTCTTCTGCAAATCCCTGCTGTTCTAAAATCTCTTTCATCGCTTTCCATGCCTGTTCAAAACAAAACTCGTACAAAGCAACCAATCCGGACATTTCCACATTGGAATATGGTTCATTATAATCATATATATCTTTTAAATTACTGAATGCATTACAAAAATTCTCATACTTTTTCATAAAGATTGATTCCCTCCCTTTGTATGGATTCCAACAATTCCTTTTGCACCACACCATCTAGATTTACGATATCAAAAAACAGTAAAGTAGATGTACTCTCTTCCACCTCTAAGCTAAATCTAATACAATCACCACCACTGATTGCCAAATCAATATCGCTTCTCGATTTGTAATCTCCTCGCGCTCTGGATCCAAAAAGAATTACCTTATCTAAATTATATTTTTGAGCCAACTCTCTGATTTCCCGCATGACCAATGGTTGAATACCCGTTTCTTTCATATTGCACCTCACAATATTGATAGTTTCTTTCGCTAGTATAACATATTTCAACATTAATGAAAGAAAAAAGACATGACTCATTTGAATCATGTCTCTTTCCCCTGCCAGAAGGCAAATTATTTTCTGGAGGTTTTGCCTCCGGCATTTATGAGCAATCAAATTTAGTTAGTATTTAAATTGATTCTATTTAATTATGCCAGCACAGTCTTTGAATACTGCTATGGCATTCTCCTGTAATCCAATCCACATCATGGGTTATCCATGTCATAATCTCAAGCATTTGATTTTCCCACAAAATTGTGTCTATTCTCTCCTGCTCTGTCATTTCATGCTCCATTGTTGTGTCAATTTCGTCATATCCAAAAATATAACCACCTGCATACCAAATTGAAAAATTACTATCGGGTCCTTTTGTAATCTGATTCCCACGTTCTTTTACCAACACATCATGACGTGCTTTATACTCTTCTTCTTTCCCATCCATCAACTTCGTAATAAACACTCGATGACGAATACATTCCTTTGACTCTCTAATTACACCAAAATCATGGTACATCAAGCGCATTCCTTCAAATGGTGTCGAAATCCATGTATAAGCAAAACCATACTTCGAGTCCCATTCTCGCATCTGCTCTTTTGCAAGTTCGTCGAATACTAAATTTGTTTCCGTTTCATAATAACCAAACACAAGGTATTCCACACTCCACATACTAAAATTTCGAACACAATGCTTATCCAATATTTGTGTTAGTTCTGACCACACCTGACCCAGTTGTCTCCGAAAGTTCATCATCTGGCCAGGCTTAATCTTCATAGCAAATGTATGTCGTTCCATTTGACCATCCCCTTCTATATCAGCGAGATCTAATAAAACACCCCAAAGGATCCCGTGTCCCCTGAAGATTCTTCTTGTTTGTCTTCTTCTGTGGTTTCTTCATTGTCATCCCTTGAATCATTTCCACCACCTTGAGTACTTTCTTGCTTTTCAGGCTCAGTTTCTTTTTTATCGTCACTGTCCTTTTTCTCACTATCTCCATTAAAATCGATGATATTTTCTTCCTTGAGTACTGGTCCATCTTCTGAATCCGACTCAACCAATCCATCTTTCGATTTTTCCTCTACAGTCTCCCCATCTATCTCATGCACAATTACATCTTTCTCTATATTCTCATTGTCACGTTTATCTTTACTTGAAATTGCGCCTACTATTACCGCCATACAAAGCAATGCTACTAAACATACGATAATTATCACAATATGTTGTCTCTTCAAAACATTCTCTCCTTTTTGAATTTGTGCACGGAGGAAATCGGTAAATACCAATTTCCCCTTTTTTCTAATATATGATATTCCAAACATCTGCCGTAGTATAAGACTCACTGCTATTACTAAAATCCTCATTTCCTACAACAAACTTCAAAAATGTAGTATCTGGTTTTGGATTACTTGCGTCAAAATTTTCTCTCTTAAATCTCAAGTTGATATAGAGATCATTTTCAGATTTATCTGCAATATCACTAGTATTTCCCACGCATTTGATTAATCCGTCATTCGCAACATTCACTTCCATCTCATCAAACACTTTACCATTTTCAACGCCTTCTTCTAAGCCTAAAAAAGTCAAGCCTTGTGATGCACACTTTACGCTTAGAATTCCTGCTGCAGCTTTATTGGATTCACTCAAAATGTTTAAGTTTACCGGAACGTTAACGTATCCTAAATATCCATCCTCTACGTGCGCATACTTGCTGAGCCCATATACTCTTGCACCATCTAACGTATCCCAGAATGGCTTAATACAAATGATTGTACCATGTTCATTGGCTGGAATTCTCCCTACTGTACAAGAAATAAAATGTTTTGCCGCATTTCCAAACAGATCTTTCGGCTCATAGACATCGGGAGTGGTATCCGTCTCACTCTCATAATATTTGAATTTGGAATATACCTCATTGGAATCTTTTGAAGTATAAGTTCCAAGTACAGTTTCCTTCCCTTCTACAATCTTGGAAATTGTAAATCCATAACCACTATAATTAGTAGAATCTACTGCCGAAATAATTCTAACGATAACGCCATCTGAACTTTCTGTCGTGCCTGCCCAATTCTGGCATTTTACACTCATTGTCTGCGCCGGAACGAACTTGGCAACCACAGTACCTTTTTTAGCAGCCAAACCTGCCATATCTTTAATTGGCGTATATGTATTGCCAACCTTATCATACCAACCACCAAAGAAATATCCAACACCGTTACTATCAACACCTGTATAAGAAGGCGCCTTATCTTTGTTTAAATACGATGTATAATCAAAATTCTCACCATATTCTACATATTGGATACCAGAAGTTATATCAGGAGTATTGTTAACTCCTGATGCTTCTGTCTCAATCTGTAGTCCCATGACAATAACAACAGCCATCACTACTGATACAAACCGCTTTACGTGTTCAAACAATTTTTTATACATTGTTACCACTCCCTTCAATTCCCCAGTTAATATTAGGGCTGCCCGGCGGCAAGTTATCGATTGAAGATGTGATAACATCATCTACATTTAACGTCACTATTTCCATTTCTGGTTCAACATATCTCAATTGTGTATTCCCCCTAATCTTGATTATCTTTATCCGCAACAAACTAGGAATTATTCATACATCTACCCAAAACTGCTGCTTCATACAAACTAAGCCATGTACCTCCATCATTGGAACCTGTAAATTCAATTTTTATATATTTCACATTATTAGCCTTCAGATTATCCAATGTACAAACATTGTTGTCTGTGCCATATGTATAATATGAATCTTGATTTTGCGAATTTACAGTTGCAATATTACTGTACGTTACTCCATCTGCACTTCCTAATATCTTGAAGTAATGATAACGTTTTCCAAATGTCAGTTGTAACTTAGTTAAATCATATGTACCATCCAAGGTGTATACGATTCCTTCTCCCGATGCATAATCTGTTACCGTTGCATTCCAGAAAGTTTCATCATTATTGTCATAGCTATTTACAACAACGTTTTCCCCTGCATATTTATTTGCCCATGTTCCAACATGGCTACTTTGTGTAATCGTCGCCTTCGTTACACTTTTTATTCCAAATGCTGCTGCTTCATACAAACTAATCCATGTACCTTTGTCATTTGAACCTGTGAATTCAATTTTCACATATTTTACATTACTACCTTTCAAATTATCTAAGGTACATACATATCCTTCCTTATAGTATGAATTTTGATTTTCTGAATTTACGTTTGCAATATTATTATAGGTCACCCCATCTGAACTTCCTGATAGTTTGAAATAAACATTACGGTTCCCGAACGTTAATTGAAGCTTTGTTAAATCATATGTGTCATCCAACGTGTATACAATTCCTTCTCCTGAAGCATAGTCTGTTACCGTTGCATTCCAGAAAGTCTTATTATTATCGTCATAACTATTCTCTAAAACATTCGTTCCTGCATGTTTGTTTACCCATGTTCCCACATGACTGCTTTGTGTGATTGTCGCCTGCATTACACTCTTTGTTCCTAACACCGCAACTTCATACAAGCTAAGCCATGTACTTCCGTCGTTTGATCCTGTAAATTCTATTTTTATATATTTCACATCATCTAATGTCAGATTATCCAATATACAAACATTACTATCTGTACCATATGTATAGTACAAATCTTGGTTTCCCGAATTTACAGTTGCAATATCGCTATACGTTGCTCCATCCGCACTTCCTGATATCTTAAAGAAGAAGTAACGCTTTCCAAATGTCAATTTTAACTTTGTCAAATCATATGCACGCTCCAAAGAATATACAATTCCTTCTCCTGAATCATAATCTGTTACCGCTGCGTTCCAGAAAGTTTCATCATTATTGTCATAACCATTCGCAACAACGTTTTCCCCTGCATATTTATTTGCCCATGTTCCAACATGGCTGCCGTTCGAGATAGTCGCCTGCTCTACTGGTTCTGTTCCAAACACTGCAATGTCATACAAACTAAGCCATACTCCATTATCACTTGAACCAGTAAATTCAATTTTTATATATTTCACATTATTAGCATTCAGGTTGTTCACGGTACAAACATTACCCTTTGAATAATATGTGTAGTATAAACTTTGATTTTTTGCATCTACATTCGCAACATCAGTATAAATTACCCCATCTGAACTTACAGACACTTTGAAATAGAAATAGCGTGTTCCAAATGCAAGTCGAAGTTTTGTTAAATCATAGGAGTCATCCAATGTATATACAATACCTTCTCCCGAAGCACAATTCGTCACCTGTGCATTCCAGAAGGTTGCAATATCATTGTCATAACCATTCGCAACAACGTTTGCTCCTGCATACTTATTTACCCATGTTCCAACATGGTTACCTTCCGTTATTGATACTTGTACATCCGCTCGCTTACATGTCATTCCAAATGCCTTCACTTCATATACGCTAAGCCATGTACCTCCATCGCTTGAGCCTGTAAATTCAAGTTTTAGATATTTCACATGATCTGCTACCAGGTTATCCAATGTACATACATACGTTTTTTCTTTTTCTTCTGTATAGCATGTATCTTGATTTCCTTTATCAACAGTTGCAATCTCGGTATATTTTACACCATCTTCACTTCCGTATACTTTGAAATACATATATCGATTTCCAAATGTAAATTGAAGTTTCCTTATGTCATATACACGGTCCAATGTATATGCGACACTTGGTTGTGGAGTGTAGCCTGATTTTGCACTTGGATTCCATACGCTTGTCACATCATTGTCATATGCATGTGCTATATGACCACCGTCTACTGTTGACCAATTACTATCATACACACCTGCTGTAATTGCTGTCTGTACTATAGATTTCTTTCCAAGCACTGCAACCTCATTCAAAATAAGCCATGGGGTATTATTTTCGCTTGAACCTGTGAATTCTATTTTTAGATATCTCACATTATCCGCTTTCAAGTTATCTAATGTACATACATAATTGTCTGTATAGTATGTCCTTTGGTTCTCTGCATTTACAGTTGCGATTTCTGTATACGCTTTTCCATCCACACTTCCCGATACCTTGAAATAATAATAACGTTTTCCAAATGCCAGTTGAAGTTCTGTCAAATCATATATATCATCTAATGTATATACAATACCTTCTCCTGAAGCATAGTCTGTTACCGTTGCATTCCAAAAAGTTTCAGCATCTTTGTCATAGCTATTTGCTACAACATATGTTCCTGCATACTTATTTGCCCATGTTCCAACATGACTACTTCCTTTGATGTTTATCTGAATTGTGCTTTCTACTCCATATGCTGCAACTTCAAACAGATTAATCTCTTTCGCCCCATCGCTTGTGCCTGTGAATTCTATCTTAATATATTTCACATCCGATAATGCAAGATTATCTAATGTACAAATGTAGCCATCTGTGTAATATGCACTTTGGTTTCCCGCACCTACCGTGGCCACCTTTGTATATTTGGTTCCATCTGTACTCACAGACATTTTAAAATGATAATATCGAGCACCAAATGTCAACTGTAATTTTGACAAATCATAGGCACTTCTCAATGTATATACAACACCTTCTCCAAAAGTATAATTTGTTGCACTTGGACTCCATTTTGTTCCTGTATTATCGTCATAACTATTTGTCACACATGCAGATTCTTCATCTGACCATCTTCCAATACAATTCCCTTCTGTAATGATTGCCCGTTGAGATGTTTGCCCATAAACCTCAACCTCATGTAAGGCAAGCCATATCTCCCTAAAGTTTTCGTTCCAATCAAATCTTCCTGTATTTCCGGTAAACATAATTTTGATATATTTAATATTGCTTTTCTGAAGATTATCAATTGTACACACAAAACCATCTTTATAATATGTACTCAAAGTATCTGCATTTACACTGACCAATTTTTCGTAAGCCTGTCCATCTTCACTGACATGCACATCAAAATAATGACGTCTAACCGCAAAAGTGAGTTGTAATTTTGACAAATCTGTTGCCTTCGATAATGTATAGATAACTCCTTCTCCCGAAGTATAATTTGTCACTCTTGGATTCCAAAAACTTCCCGAAGCATTGTTATCATATGTTCTATAAATCGTAGTTGCTGCAGAATCTCCCCATGTCCCAAGTATCTGTGCCGACTCGATTTGGGTTTTTGTAAGCTCTCTTGAATCCACCTTGCATTCACTAGATACATTTCCATATACTTTTACTTCGTGCAAGCTCACCCATGCACTATTATTCGTATCTCCAGTAAATATAATTTTTACATATCTTGCATCTTCTGCATTTACATAGGCAGTGCAAGTGTATGAGTTATCATAATAATTCTTAAAATTATCTTTTGTCACTTGGGCAACTGGTTTAAACTCAATTCCATCCGTACTAACTTCAATGTCGAAATAATATTGTCTATCTTTATTCTTGTCAAAAATCATTGAAATTTCATCTAAATCATGGTATTGTTCCAACGTATAAACAATATAAGGTTTATCACTGTAATTCCAATCTTTTGCACTTGGGTTCCATCTGGTTCCAAGGTCACCATCATAACTCATTTCCGGTTTGACAGTTAAATAACCATTTGGATCTGCTGACGTTCCTTTTGTTCTGTCATCCCCCCAGGTGTTTGAGACTTTATAAGAGACAATCTTTGCCTGTGTTTCTTGTATGTGAACATCTTGTTGCTTCAAACTACCTAGCAGAATTTTTCTCAAGATAAAAATATCCTTTTCATCAACAGAACTATCTCGATTCAAATCATTGTCTGCGGATTGTGTTCCAACACGCAATCCATTTTTCAGGCGAACTAAATCTCGGCTGTCAACACCTTGTTTATCAATATTCACATCACCGTAAGAAAGATATTGCTCACCTGCAACTCCTTTATAAACATAATTCAATCGTCCATAAGGTGCTGCATCTCCATGCAAATAAAAAGTATCCATTCCCTCTGCGATGTCGCAATTATCTGCCCACTTAAAATTCAACGTAAAGTTTGTTGTCGTATATCCCAGAACTGTAAATGGAACTTCCAATTGCATTTTATTACCGGAACGCTTATAGGTTGCATATCCGACAACGTCCCATCCGGAACCATTGTATTTTTCGATAGGAATACCATCCTTGGTAGCAACCAACCGTCCGATTGCAAAATCATAATTGTTCTCCCACTTAGGATTTGTTGAACTTCCCGAATTCAGATACAAACTCATACAATTGCTTGCATCAACGCCTTCTATATCCGAAACTGTCTCCGCATAAAAATATACATTGCTTTTGTCATTTGCGACTTTCATCTTGTAAATGTCATTTCTACCCGTTGTATCCGTATATACTGTTACACCAGTTCCGTCTCCCTTTCCATAACCTTCACCACTACGTTTTAGATTATCTTCTGCATAGTCCAAATAATAGGAATCAACTTCGTCCCATTGCTCGAAAACTCCCGCACCGTCAA
This sequence comes from Faecalimonas sp., assembly GCA_045648725.1. GTDB lineage: Bacteria > Bacillota > Clostridia > Lachnospirales > Lachnospiraceae > Faecalimonas. The sequence goes on along the minus strand of JAZRON010000098.1, from coordinate 4,425 downwards.
GTTCAGCAGGCAGTACCTTCGCTGCCGTATTGAGATTTGCATTTACCGTTGCATTTCCCTTGAATTTTCGGATGTAACTAATCATCTGCATATAATAATTATCGCCATATCCACCACTCATTGGTTGTATATCTCGACTATTATTAATATCCGCACTGTCTACCAAAATAACATCTCGATTATTTGTCGTGCCATCCATATAGGTCCATTCGCCACTATTTAATCTGGTAGCAACCCATTCATTCCAACCTGTGATGAAAATAATATCCGGATTCTTTTTAATGGCATACTCAAATTGTTCAGCAAAATTGTAGCCATACAAATATGCATTTGCTCCGGTATCGTTTTTTCCATTGTGATAGCTTCTTGTATGATTGGTAGTATCCCCATAAAATGCACTATCGCTGAATGCTTTTGAGCCAAGATGTTGAGCTACAGATACGCTAATAACAGATTTTTTGGTTCCATTTGCATCCGTATACATATTTTGAACAAACCCTTTATCTGCCATCCAAGGAAACGTAGACCCACTTGTGTCAACTGCAGCCGAACTAGGCAAACGAGGAGCACGGAATGTGAAATATGATTTAGCTTTCGCTGATAAATTATATGTCTGCTTTACCCCATCATCATCTGTATAGGTAGTAGTTGTCGTTCCAATCATCAACGGCTTACCGGACATTTGATACCATAAGTCTTTGAATTCCGGATGTTTCGTATATACTCTCTCATAGAGATCCTCGACCATTATCGCCGACTTTTCAAATGTATAAAAAGTCACTTTCGGCACATCATAGCCTTGCTGTGCATACTTCTGCAAACTCTGCATTAAAATAAGCAACTGATCAATATATCTCGGTGGATTGGTGTAATCCAGAGCAATAAAATCCACTCCGGCATCTGTCAACATTTGAACATCCCGTTCCACAACCCATCTGTCAATGGCACGATAATATCCAAACAGCGGTGTTCCCCACCAATGGGAATCTCCTCCCATTCCATCCGTTGCAGTTTTTGGACTGTGTCCGCCACCAGCCGCGATCCACGCTTCATCCGTTAGTTCAGGACTGTTTTTGCCCAAATACCCCGCTTTTTTCAAGTTTTCCACGATCTTAGATGTGTCATAAGGAACATCTCCCTGTTGGAATGTTCCATGCCAAACATGATAAAACACACCAACCTCTTTCCCATTAACAGTTGTTTCGCTTGCCTTTACTTCTCGTTGTAAATCATCAATCGTTGAATACATGTAAGTTGTATTTGACTGTTCACGGCTTGTTGTATCTGCATGATCTTCTTTTACCTCAGCAGTTTCAGGAGTATTTGCAGCTGATACATTTAGGCCAATTAAACAAGGAGTAACTAATGAAACAAACAATAAAATAGCTACAATTTTTTTAATTTTTTTCATTTTCTTCCCTCTTCTATTTCTTTATAAAATCACAGTATCGCATCCAGTCATGACGAGATAAGAAATGTATACCCGGACGAATATGATAGCAAAGATTTCCCTCTGCAAAAATTTCATTCTCTTTTGGTAATCGGTCAGGATGCACAAAACCTGCTTTCCCATTTAATTCCCATGCTGCAGATGCTGCCACACAGCATAAATATTCAGAGTCCGGATCACACCACACGTCCTTTCTTGCAGATGCCACATTCACTTTTCTTGGTGCCGATGCTGCAAGAAGAAAATGTTGATCAAAATCACTATTTTCTGAAACCTCCACTGAAGCAGAAACTTCTCCCATATTTTCACAAAACCAATATGGGAATCTATTATACAATGCTGGAAAGTCCTCGCCTTCTTTCCCACGAGTGAGTGAAGCTCCTCCGCAACCTGATTCGTTGGAAATAACATGGGTAAAACGGGTGTCATTTGCCCCTGCCCAAAGTGCAGTCTTTCCAAGACGAGAATGTCCTATAACACCCACTCTCTTGGAATCCACGTAACCCAAAGCAAGCAAGAAATCCAATACCCTCGAAGCGGCAAATGCCCACATACCAATCTTTCCGAAGCCATTCGGCGTTCTTTTTCCGTCTGGGAAATAATGACTTGCCATACCACTTTCCCAATCGTCATCTTTATCCAATGTCACATGATCCATGATGAATTCTGCAACAATCACATCCTTCTCCATCACTTCTTCAATTGGATAATATCGCAAATGTCCAAAGGAAATGTACACGAATGCGGGCTTTTTATTTTCCGGGCTTGCATCACTTGGAATGGATAAAGACACTGGAAATGTAAAAGACTCCTTATATGGTGTAGGAAAAGTAATATCAACCTTATAAGTAAATGCTTCTACAGTTGCCGCCGCAGGCACTCCTCCGTCATTATGTATATGCCATGTGGTTTCCCCTTCGTACTGTGGCATCCTTCCATACACATTTTCTGCTAGAACATCCACCAATTCCTCTCTTCTTTTCTCCCAGTTTTCCACCGAAACAGGTTCTCCATTTTTCATTTTTAAAAGTTCAGGAAGTTTACGTTCTTCCAACAATTTATTTATCATCCTACTGCATATCCTCCTTTTTAATAATGTAATACATCCCCAAGAAGAGGTGTATCCGGCATTAAATCAACACCGGAGAAACATTTCTCCCATGTGCTCATTTCCTCTGGACTACTCCAAAACTCATCCTCTTCCGACAAACCTAATGGAAGAAATGCAAGTGTCGCCATATAAAGGCTAGCTGTCGTAATGTAGGAATATGCCATCATAGGTTGGTGACCACATACACCTATTTGAAGCCACCCTGTATCTGAAAACGTATTTGGCGCATCCAATGTCTTTTTGATAACTCTCGTTAATGCACCTCGAGCCATTGCAGGAGTTACATCTACCGGCAATGTTCTCCACAAAGCGGCTTGTGCCAATGCATGAAATGCGCCACAACGATATACCAAAGATCTCCCTATAGGTGCAAATGCCCCATCCGGTGCAATCGATTCTTCTTGAATCTTTGCGTATCGTACAAATCGATTCATTACCACTTTATACATTTTCGCTCCCAAAGACTTATCGCTTTGGTAGACCTCATAAGGCTCTGTATATCTATCATGGAACATACGAACAAGACAAACCAACATAGGTTGTATCACATAACTGTTATAATAATCCATCTTAAACAGCGGTCCATCTCCATAAAGCCCATCCCCCACATACCATTGCTCCATTTGACGAATGGCATAATCGATACGAACGAGATCATAGTCTTGACCCAATACATATAGTGCAGCCTCTATAGTGGCTGAAAAAAGTAACCAATTGTTATACACCGGTCGGTAATTACGCGTTTTCAAAAAAGCTTCTACTAAGTTTTGTCTGTCATGTTCCGAAAGTTTTTCACCGAGTTCCCTAGGAGCACGAATAATTGCCAACGCAAGAAAAGAAGCATCCACTAGCCATTGTATATTCCACTCTTTCTCTTCCGACCCTAAAAAACAATAATCTGGTGATTCGGGATTGACAGCCACTGCAATTGCTTTTCTGGATAGTTCTGCATATTGTCTGCGCAGAGCCTCTTCTTCAGAATCCGAAGCCACCTCTTCTATCCAAGGTGCTATCCCAGCAAGTGTCCTACCCAAAATCTCCAATCCTTTATATTTTTCGCGATCTGAATTTTCAGACTCTAATCTCAAAGCTTCATGTAATCTCTCTTGACTGAAATTCTTAAGTACCGGGTCCGCAATTTTTATAAGCATGTTAACCCAGTATTCTCTACAATTAATCATCTCTTCACCTCTGCTTTTTAAAAGATTCTCACTTTATGTTCACTCATCTTCAGCAAACATTCCATATAAAAATAGTCAGCATATACAAGTGCCTGATCAATATTCGGAACCTTCAAAAGTCCTGATTTCCCCTTTGAGTATGCAGTTCCTGAGCAACCATGTAAAATCAACGGCTGACAGGATTCATATTCGGCTGTCAGACAAAACTGTTCTACTGCCTTCAAAAGTCGTTTGGCATATGCAAGGAATCTGTCTTCCTTAGTAATTTCATAGAGTTCTAACAATCCTGATGCACAAACAACTGCCGCCGAACTATCCCATGGTGCAAATATTTCATCAGAAGCATCAAAGTCCCAACAAGGCATATCTACCGAATTCAAATGTTCCATAAAATATTCCGCGGTCTTGCGTGATATTTCCAAGAATCGTTCGCATCCCGTATATTTGTATGCAAGTGCAAAACCATATACAGCCCACGACTGACCTCTTGACCAACATGACTCATCATGATATCCCTGTGCTGTTTTTCCACCAATAGGTCTTCCTGTAACATAGTCAAAATTGTAAGTATGATACGTTGAATAATCTGCTCTTACTATGTATTTCGCCATTGTATTAGCATGTTTCAATGCAACATCATAATACTTTTGTTCACCCGTTATCTCACTTACTCTGAAAAGCAA
>JAZRON010000097.1:0-7238 GCA_045648725.1 Faecalimonas sp. | reverse complement strand
AACATTCATTATCTATTACAATATTATGCTCGTTTAATTCGGTTTTATTACAACTTGTTACAAAAATGTTACAACTCATTACTGCATTTGGGAGGATAACACTATTTTTTTGGTTCGTCAACCCCTTTTTTTATTTTTTTTTGCTTTTTTTGTATTTTTTTAAGTACAATTTTCCTTTTTTCAGCGTTTTTTAATAAAGATGTCACGTCTCAACCAATCTGTTCATTGTGTCACACAATGAAGGAAAATCTATTTTTGGACATCAACACAACTATTCTTTTCCGTTATGTCCAAATCTTTTCAAAATCAGATGATTTATTTCCGCTTTACCCTCCACGAACTGTTAAATTGGACATTTTAATTGCCAAATTCCTGTCCAATGTCCAATTTCACTTTTCTCTTGGACATTGCCTCTCAATTTAAAGCCTTCAATGTCCAATTATCCCCTTAAAATGCATATTAAGATGTGTTTCAAGAGCTATTGCTGAATCGTTTTGGATATAAACCTTTAATTTACATACATCAATGTCCAAAATGGTATTTTATACTAAACTTTTACCAGCTAAATTAGTGCCATACTTGGGTCACCCAACCTAAAAACTACTACAACAAATGTGGTAACGACAAAAAGAGGCTTATCGCCTCTGACGATAAACCTCAAACATTAAAATAGAAGCAGCAATCGCAGCATTGAGTGATTCCACTTGGCCCTGCATCGGAATCTGTACCCAGGTATCTGAGGCGGTGGCAATTTCATCTCTTAATCCGTTTCCCTCATTTCCAATCAAAATCGCTGTTCCCAACTGATAATTCTCCTTATCATAGGAATTCCTTCCTTCCAAATGAGCTGCATATGATTTAATCCCTCGCTGCCTAAACATATTAAGTAATTCTAACAAATCCTCTACATACACCACTGGCATACGATATATGGAACCCATAGTGGAACGAATGGTCTTTGGATTATAAATATCCACACTTTCTCTGCTTAAGAATACGGCATCAACACCTGCACCTTCTGCCGTCCTCACGATGGTTCCTAAATTACCCGGATCCTGCAGATTATCCAACACCATAAAATGCGGATTACTTATATCTAATAAGGTTTCCAGTTGATATTCTTTCTGGCTTACAACACATAAAATTCCTTGCGGAGTTTTCGTATCGGAAACATGCTGAAATACAGAATCAGACAGAACTTCTACCGAAAAATGCTCTAATTTCAATTCCTCTTTCTTCCTATTATAAAGGGATTCCGAAATATACACTTTCTTCACTCGTTCTTCCGTCACTTCTGCAAACATACGCAGACCTTCAACCACAAAAACTTTTTCCTCATTTCTCGCCTTGCTCTTCTTTTGCAATTGCATTAACCATTTCACCTGAGGGTTGTTTGTACTAGTTATCATTGCTCTCATATCCTTTACTATCAATATTTTATACCTTAAAGCGGTAACCCACGCCCCATATAGTTTCAATATACTGTGGCTTTGAGGTGTCAAACTCTACCTTTTCACGAATCTTTTTAATATGAACTGTTACGGTTGCGATATCCCCGATTGACTCCATATCCCATATTTCACTAAACAACTCATCCTTGGTATATACATGATTCGGATGGGATGCAAGGAAGGTCAGTAAATCAAATTCTTTCGTTGTAAACGTTTTTTCTTCTCCGTTGACCCAAACACGCCTTGCGGTCGTATCAATTTTCAATCCACGAATCTCAATTACCTTGTTTTCTTCCATCATACTTCCTATGAGACGTTCGTATCTTGCCATATGCGCCTTGACTCTTGCCACCAGTTCACTTGGACTAAACGGCTTGGTCATATAATCATCTGCACCCAATCCCAGACCTCTGATCTTGTCAATATCATCTTTCTTTGCGGAAACCATAATAATCGGTGTATTCTTTTCTGCTCGTACCTGGCGACAAATTTCAAAACCGTCAACCCCTGGTAACATTAAATCCAAAACCACCAAATCAAACTCTTCGTTCAACGCTTTTCTCAAGCCAGTTTCCCCATCATTTGCCACTTCAACTTCAAAGCCGCTCAACTCTAAATAATCTCTCTCCAAATCTGCAATTGCTGCTTCATCTTCTACAATTAATATTTTACTCATTTGCCGGTACCTCCTGATATTTACGAATTACAAAGTATAAAATCGTTCCTGTTCCTTCCTTGCTGGTCGCCCAGATAGTTCCTCCATGCTCCTCCACTATTTTCTTTACAATAGAAAGACCGATTCCACTTCCTCCCGTGGAAGAATTCCTAGAAGCATCGGTGCGATAAAATCGTTCAAAGATATACGGAAGCTCCTTTGCTCCGATTCCTTTTCCATTGTCTTCAATTTCTACTTGAATAAAATCTCCTACATCCTTCACACGCAAATTGATTATCTTCTGCTGCTTATCCATATATTTTGCAGAGTTGGAAACAATATTATTTATAACGCGTCGCAACTGTTCCACATCTGCAATAATTTTCACATCTTTAGCCACATAATTTACATAAGTGAAATCGATTCCACGAGAATCCAACTCCATCTTCAGATCCATTGCACAGTCGTCAAAATAATGATTTACAGAAATGGTGCTAAAATCATAAGGAATACGGTTTGAATCAATCTTGGAGTACAACGTCAACTCGTTAATCAGCAAATCCATCTCATTTGCTTTATTGTAGATAGTCTTAATATAACGATCCATCTTCTCCGGCGTATCAGCCACTCCATCCATTATCCCTTCTACATATCCCTTAATGGCCGTAATCGGCGTTTTTAAGTCGTGGGAAATATTGCTAATTAATTCCTTACTGCGCTTATCATACTCAATCTTCTCCGAGGTTGTCTCCCTTAGCCTCATTCTCATTTCTTCAAAGTCACGGCAAAGCTGCCCTATCTCATCATCTGCCTCTACCTCAAGTTCAAAATCAAGATTGCCATCCTTAATATTCTGAGTTGCAATCTTCATTCTTCCCAAAGGAATCGCTACTCCACGATAAATCCAAATAATTAAAACCGCCGCAGTCAATATGAGAATAAGCACAATGGCCACAAGCATATCCGTCACAAATTCACTGACCTCCGGAATAGCCTTGCTTACATCTGTGATAATAAATGCACTTCCATTCAGACCATCTGCTGTAATAAAATCCACCTGCTTTATCAGAACTTGCAGATTCCCACCAACATACATCCCATTTTGTGAAGAAGAATCATGGTGTCCATATTCAGGAAGCTGCTCATATATCCTCGCTGCCGAATCAGAATCTGAACCCGAATAAACAATTTCCTTCTCTTCTCTCAATATCAAATAAGAGTTCATGGTCCGTAGTTCCTGGTTCATGCCATCTAAATAGGTAATCTCCCCAAATCGTTCTGCCTCTCGATTGGCGGTAATAGTCAACTGTTGATAAGAAGATTCTGTAACTTTACTCAACATACGGATTGGGTTGGAAAAACTCTCGTAGTTCGCACCTGTAATTCCGTAATTTCGTTCAATAGAACGAAACTGTAGCTGACTAAATGCAAAAATGACAGCCACAGATAAAAACAAGGGTAACACTGTTACCGTTATAAACCCTATCACTAATCGTGTTTTTAGTTTCATAAAACACACACCTTCGTTTCATAATTTCCATGATTTCACTTCGTTACATCATGCCTCACGCACATTATAGCATGGTCCAAATGGTATTACACCAATGTGTCCATAAATATTTATAAACTTTTCGTAAATTGTCTAACAAAAATACCTCGATTTTCATTTAGAAAATCAAGGTATTCTCATCATTCCTACAAGTACTTTCTCAGTTCTTCTACCTTATCTAATTTCTCCCAAGGCAAATCTAAATCATTGCGTCCAAAATGTCCATATGCCGCTGTTTGTTTGTAAATCGGACGACGCAAATCTAACATTTTAATAATTCCCGCCGGTCTTAAATCAAAGTTTTCTCTTACAATTTCAACCAACTTTTCTTCAGAAACTTTTCCTGTACCAAATGTATCAATCATAATAGAAGTTGGTTGCGCTACACCGATTGCATATGATAATTGAATTTCACATTTGTCTGCAAGCCCTGCTGCAACAATATTCTTAGCTGCATAACGAGCCGCATAAGCTGCCGAACGGTCTACCTTTGTGCAATCCTTTCCGGAGAAAGCACCACCACCGTGACGAGCCATACCACCATATGTGTCTACAATAATTTTACGTCCTGTAAGCCCACTGTCCCCGTGTGGCCCGCCAATCACAAAACGTCCTGTTGGATTAATGAAGAATTTTGTGTTTTTATCAATCATTTCAGCTGGCAACACTTCATCAAATACATATTTCTTCACATCTTCGTGGATTTGTTCCTGTGTCACATCCGGATCATGTTGGGTTGATAATACAACCGCATCCAATCTTGCTGGTTTCCCATTTTCATCATATTCTACAGAAACCTGAGATTTACCATCCGGGCGAAGATAGGTGAGTGTTCCATTTTTACGAACCTCTGTAAGTTTTCTCGTCAACTTGTGAGCAAGAGAAATAGGATATGGCATCAGCTCCTCTGTTTCATTTGATGCGTAGCCAAACATCATACCTTGGTCACCGGCACCAATTGCCTCAATCTCTTCGTCTGACATCTTATTTTCTTTTGCTTCTAATGCTTTATCAACACCCATAGCAATATCTGTAGATTGTTCGTCAATTGCTGTAATAACGCCACATGTGTGGGCATCAAATCCATATTTTCCTCTGTTATACCCAATTTCATCTACTGTATCTCTTACAATCTTTTGGATATCCACATAAGCACTTGTTGTAATCTCACCCATAACTAACACTAAACCTGTTGTAATTGCTGTCTCACATGCAACACGACTCATTGGGTCCTGCTCTAACAATGCATCCAAGACTGCATCTGAGATTTGGTCACAAATCTTATCCGGATGCCCTTCTGTTACTGATTCCGAAGTAAATAATAATTTTTCCATGCTTTCGTTCCTTTCTTTTACGAAAATTACTATTCAGCCATACAGCTCGAATAGTAACAAAAAACAGTCCCTCTCTAAGCGGACTGTTTATATACTTATAAATCAATCCTCTTATTGTTCGATTACTCGCTCAGGCTGGCACCTTCCGAAATCGGGGTTGCCGTGGCTTCACAGATCCTTTTACCTCCACCACTCTGAATAAGAGAAAGTTTTTCTGTTTAATTTTGTTCCGTTGATGATAGTATCATTAATTCTTACATACGTCAAGGTGCATTTCAAAAAAACTCTTTATTTCTGCCGATATGGTTCGTCCGCTGGATAACCACCACCAATTTTCTGCATTGCTCTCTGCACCACATCTCTTGAAGTCTTCCACTCCGCATCTCTATAGCGATAATCAAATTTCTTCTCAAACCAATCCAACTCTTCTATAAGTCGCTCCATACTCTCTTCCATCTGAGGAAAAATAATTGCTCTCAACTCTTTTTGTTCCTTTTCATTCAAGTATTGTGGCGCTGCATCTAACAAATCCGCCAAATGAGAGAGGCAAAAACCTTTTCCTTTTTTCAGGAGTTTCATAAACTCTTCATCCTCACGTCGAAACAATACGAAAAATGTTGCAATATAACGGTCATAATTATTTTTAATATGGTTACATACAAAACATGACTTTTCACCATCATGAATCCATTTACTCAAACTATTACTGTCTACAACCCCAGAAACATCCTTACGCAATCTATCCAAAAGCCCTGCTTTTGCCACACCGGAATAATTCTTCATCTCTTTCTTCATCTCTGCAGAAAGTGCCCGCAAATGCGTGTCCAGAATCAGCGCACTGGCCAGAGGATTTCCATAGGTAAACATTTTGTGCAAATGTTCTTTGCAGAAGCCTATTTTGTCTGTCTCCGCCCTCACATCATCCTGCATATATGTAGCCTCTGGACCAATCACAAAATCCAAAGCATGTTGTTCTAGGTTTCTTTCTATGTAGCAAAACGGACACTCTTCTTCTGCACGAAGTGCATCCATCATAGGAATTGTATATAGTTTCTCTTTCATGCTACCTTCTCCCTCGTTTTCTTATGTGTCTTTATTATATACCTTTGCAGTATGTTTCTCAATGCCAAGAGAAATCAAAACACCGAAAAACCTTTCACAAGGTTTCTCGGTGTCTCATTCAAAAGGCGCCAACCAGATTTGAACTGGTGATAGAGGTGTGGCAGACCTTTGCCTTACCACTTGGCTATGGCGCCATCTTCTTTATCAATGTATTCCGATAATGTAATCATTATAACAAAATAATCTTTTTTGTCAATCTATTTGACACATCCTTTTTTTCCTTATATACTCTTTTTGAATATTTATCGGAGAATTCAAAACATGAACAATAAAAAATCAAATATACAGGAACTTTGTATGATCGGGCTAGCCGCCTCACTGATTTGCGTTATCGCCCCAATTTCCATACTGCTCCCTGTTGGTGTCCCCATGACACTCCAAACTTTTATCATAACACTCACCGCAATTATATTAGGTGCAAAACCCGCATTTACAGCAACATTTATCTATGTCCTACTAGGTTCTTTTGGTCTTCCTGTGTTTTCAAACTTTACAGGCGGCTGGCAATCTATCGTAGGACCTACAGGTGGGTTTGTCCTTTCCTTTCCAATTATGGCGTATATCATTGGATTTGCCTCTGACACATACCACAAAAGAAAATACTCTTTATTCGTAGGTATTATTATAGGAACCGTTTTGAATTTTCTATGCGGCCTCTTTGTATATTGTCTCGTAACAAATAGTAGCCCTTTTGTTGGATTTACAACCTGTGTGTTGCCATTTATTCCACTGGCAATTATAAAAGCTCTTTTAGCCTATCTCATAGGAATAAAAATCAGACAAAGAATAAGGAACCTAGCGCTATAAAAAAGAACTCAGAGAATTCTCTGAGTTCTTAAAAGGCGCCAACCAGATTTGAACTGGTGATAGAGGTGTTGCAGACCTTTGCCTTACCACTTGGCTATGGCGCCATTTTCAATTATATGTAGTAATTATCTACAAATGACTCCTACGGGAATCGAACCCGTGTTACCGCCGTGAAAGGGCGATGTCTTGACCGCTTGACCAAGGAGCCTTATCTTTTGCTTCACTTTCGTGAAAAACTCCCCCTGTTGGACTCGAACCAACGACAACTCGGTTAACAGCCGAGTGCTCTACCGACTGAGCTAAGGAGGATTATCCTGAAA
>JAZRON010000096.1:0-3922 GCA_045648725.1 Faecalimonas sp. | reverse complement strand
GGTAAAAGGGTAAATGTGTCATTGCTTTGGGCATTGATACCCAAAACAAACATGAAAAATCCTATAAGACAACAAAATCTGTTCATTATTGCTGTTTTGTGAAATTTAAAATGCAGGACATTAGATTTCATGTCCTGCACATTTCTAATTATGGATTAACGGTCTTTAATGAACTTCCTTTTGATATATACGTGCCGCTGTCAAGAATTACCTTCTTCGCCCTTAAAACTATGTTAGCATTGGATGTTGTAACGTTACCTGGGACCATAGTACTTGTAACGTGGCTTCCTATTTTGATTGTATCATTGATTACCTCAAGTGTACCGGTAATATTTTTATTCTGAATATAAGAGACATTTGGAACCTGAATGAAAGGTCTGCGATTATGGGCGGACACACAAATGATTGTTTCATTCGGGTTGGGAGTCATTATAGTGGCTGAATTTCCAATAAAACTTTGTACTTCGCCAGAAATAGGATTATATGCAGTTATTCTTCCTGTATCATTTGCTCCCAAGTTAACCAAAATGGAACTTTCATTACAAACGATAGACACGTTGGTAAATGGTGTTGGGACTTGGGTATACATTTTCATACTTGGGTCACCAAAACAATGGTATATTTCTTTTGTGTAATTTGAATACGTACTAGAATTGGAAAAGGTATCTGTCACACGAACCATTCCTTGCTCCAAAATCTGCCCCAATGTATATGTGGGATTTGGTGTAATGGAAAATGAATTGTTTTGGCCTGGTATATTGATACACAACCCGGGATTGGGCCAGATTGCATCAAACATACCGGTGGTAAGTGCTTCGTTGTAGATTGAATAACTTTCCTCTGTTGCGCCATATATGGCCACACAACCTCCATTGGATTTACGCAGAAATGTTTCCGCAAAACAATTATCATCAAATTTACCGGTTTGGCAATTCATACTAAATACAATAGGTAAAAGATTGCCGTTAGAGAGATTGTTTATGTTCTGCTGGGTGTATTGTGGCCACCCCCATCCCCATACTTCACCATGATCTCTATGGAGAACATAAAATACCCCATTGTTTATTGCATTGTTGATGTCGGTATAATTACCATCCCATGCAAATCCTGGCTTTTTTAGCTCGTTTGGTATGGTTCCCCCGTTAGCGAATGCAGCGTTATTCCAATAAAGTGGTGTTACATCTTCGTTCGTATTATAAACTCGTTGTATTGATTTTCCTTTAGACATTACGTATGTACGCACTTCTTCTGTAGTTAGTGTGAATCTTCTGTCCTCATAGCTGTCACGATTGTCATCTTGAAAATAAGTACAGTGCAATCCATTGTTATAGAATGCGGAATTTGTAGGGGGATTTTGTTCGTAGCCAATGATTTTTTCTATTACAGTTATGGCTTCTTCAGAAGTTGATACAGACAACCTTCCGCTATAAATTTCTGGAGTGTAGTCATTGTCCATACATCTATAGAAAAAATCTGTAACATGTGTTTTTTTTAAGAACGAGGATTGTGCAGGAACATCATCATGATCACCTATGATAAGCAAAAAATAAAGTGCGGGCATGTTCGAGTAGGCATCGGAAACCGTACTCTTCACAGAAGCGCTTGTCCAATCATCGCGTAGAATGACGTGGACGTTGAATCCCATTAGCCGTTTCCATGCAGCAAAACGGTTGGCCGCCGTGGCGTATGTATTTGTGGATAGTATTAGGTAATCTTGAACATCGGCCTGCGCTGTATTTCCTACTTTTGTTTCGTTTGTTTTTTCCAGTTCTCCGCCAATCGCATTGTTGGTTAGGAAGTTGTCTTCACAACTTAAATGCTTTGGTGTCTTCCTTCCGATTCCAACATTTTCTTTGTCTGGCACAAAAGAAACTTTATATGTAATAGAAGAGTACGCGCGGACGGTCTTTGTTTTATAATTATACTGGATAGGTGACACTTCTGTCAGGCATATACCGTGGCCTCGATAATATTGAATTTCAGATAGTGAGGCAACAGTAGTTGGCTTGAATCCGACATACGGCTTAATTGTAAGAACATTCTTCTTTGTGTAAAATTCATTATTACTGTTCAGCAACGGTTGGCGTGCGGGGGTTAGCTCATAATCATAGTCATGGTATGTACTGTCAATTACCTCGACTTTAGCACTATAACCGGAAGGAATAGCAATCATATCATTACGGAATAACGTACTTGGTTCACCTGGAATCTGATTCATCCCAAAACCATCCATTTTCCAGAACATGGTTCCGTTAAATAAACTGTCTGGCAGAATCAACGCCTTTTCAAATGAATAAGTTACCTTATATCCGTCTTCAAGTTTCTCTATATTTCTTGTTGGAACCGTAGATGCTATTCCCTTTGTTAATTTACCGGATTGCAAATCAATAATTTGCTGTGCCTGGGTATGCGGAATTCCCCAAAGGCTTAATAGAAAAAATAACAGTTTCTTCATGGCACATCTTATTTAGATACAGTTCGTTTTGTTCCTATAATTTTGCCGTCTGTGCTTAGCATTACGGATGTCGTAGTGGAAGCAGAACGTTCTGAACCGGAATTGGAAGCGCTGGCTTTAAGGATTCTAACTTCTGCGCTAAGATTATTAATAGCCTGGACAAGAATAGGAATCAGTTCCATATAATTAATGCCAACAGTTCCGTTCTTTTGTTCGTAGACAAGTTCGGGGAAAGTTTCTTTAAGTTGCTCAATATCCAAACCATAATGTGTACGTTCTGCGGAAAGAACCTCAATTTCGTTGATTGGTGCAATTGCGCAGACAGTATCGGATGTGTTCTCCAAAATTTCTGTTTGTCTTGTAGATGCTTCAGTGTAGTATTGGGTTGCTGATAGTCTTGAGAGTTTATCTGTTATGGAGACTTTTTCGAATTCCCCTGATATACTTGAAACAGAGTTGGCATTTGGTGCCTGATTTAAAAAGACCCCACTGATGGAGCCAGTCACAGTTAGGTCACCTTTTACTTTTGTCGCACCATTGAAATAGCCGGCATAGTGGCCGTCCACTTGTGTGCCGTTCTCTCCGTTGGTAGCAGTTCCATAGACTCCTGCACCATTGTTGGTGCCATTGAGTTGACCGTATACTCCATAGTTCCAGCCATTGGATGCATTGCCGGCAATACCATATACACCATATGTTCTTCCTGTCATTTGAGGGGAAGGTAAATATGCAATACCGGAAACTCCACAAAAATAGTTGCCTGTGTTTGAATTGGTTTTTCCATATACGCCATATACCCAGTTCTGATAATGTCCTCTGGCTTCCCCATATATGCCTCGTTGTGTACCCCAAACTGAGGCTTCATATCCTGAAGCACCCCCTTTTACGGCAAAAGAGGATATAGTATCAGATGGACTTAGCATTGCAACTCCAACTTTTCCTGATGAATGAACTGAAAGCTGTGCATTTGCATGGTTGGTAATAAATGCAAGAATAGAAATTATTAATACAAACTTTTTCATTTTTTAGAATTTTATGGATAAATGTAAAATAATAAATTATAGTTTTTTTCTTACAACTCTACTTCAGTATAAAAGATAGTGTCTCCGCTTATAATCTGCACCTCGTATATGCCTGTGAAGGTTGTGGGGATGGTCAAGGTGTTCCCTATGATTTCCACTTCATAACTGATGTTGCCACTTTGTACCAATCGGAACGTATATCCGTTGCAGGGGGTGATGAAGTGGAGCGTGTTCCCTTGTAAGGTTACTTCAGGAATAAGTGTTCTTCGGTCTGGCTCTCCATTTCCGTTTTCTTTTTCATCTTTTTTGATTTGTAGGGGGAGTTTCTCTCCTTCTCCATCAGATATATTGATGGTTAAGAATGAACTGTTGTCATACGCATGAATGTAAGGCGTAAGAAAACTGATAAGACAGATAAACGTGATAAAATTTCTTTTCATGACTT
>JAZRON010000095.1:0-2360 GCA_045648725.1 Faecalimonas sp. | reverse complement strand
TGAAAGATTTGGCCGAATTCATCGGAAGAAATCAGGTTTATATACGCGATGTGATTGCCGATGCCCAGCTGGAAATGCGTGTGGCTCAGCTGAAGCAAAAGTATAGCCAAAAGGCCCATTCTGAATTGAAGGCCGTTATGGGGCGTACCATTTTTGCTCCCGAGGAAATCCGTGCCGCCAAGCGAGGAAATAATTTTTTATGGGCTGGTTCCAATCTTAACGAAAAGGACCTCAATGTGGTGGTCTACACTTATCCGTGGGACGGCAACGATGTGCTTCAACCCCTTCATTTTGCAGCTGTGCGCGATTCTGTCATGCAGGCTAATATCCCCGGAAGCCAGCCTGACCAATGGATGGAAACGGTTCGCGAGGACGGACTTCCCTTGCTGACCAGTCGTTTACGTAAACTCAACGGAGGTGTTGTGCAGGAAGTGCGTGGTCTGTGGCAGATGAGAAACGGCGCATTGGGCGGACCTTTTGTTTCTCTGGCGCGGATTGATACTGCCGCCAGCGAAGTACTTGTGGCAGAAGGGTTTGTCTATTCTCCTTCAACAGAGAAACGCGACCTTCTTCGTCGTGTTGAGGCTGCCATTCGTACCGTCAAGTGATACTTGCCTTTCCCTTCTTTTTTTCAGTAGATACAATGGCGTTTTTTGGGCAAAACCTCATTTTATGCTTATAGTCACAATGAAAGGGAAATCATTGAAACAGGATGAAACAAAGGATACTCATTGTTGTTTCGGAGATTGTATAACTAACAAATAGTGGTTTGCGTTTACAATGCGTATTCATTGAATTGTAAACGCATTTACCCTTAAGTGTAAATCCGTTTACATAGTGATGTAAAAATCTGTCTTACCTTATCTTGTCAATCTCTTTCTGAATGTTCTTTAGGAATTGTGCCGCATGTGCCCCATCCATCTGAGTGTGGTGGAACTGGAAAGAGATGTTCAGGTAGTATCTGAAGAAATGCCTCGAATAACGTCCCCATATAATGAAAGGGTTGTTGTATATTCCGCTGTACATCCCTCCTGCAAATTCCAATTCCGTGTCAATGACGGCTGAGGTGCCAATAACCATATAATCTTCTGACAAATCTCGGTCGACACAACTTTGCGCTACCTCTGACGTGTACTTCAGATAATCACGGTTGTAGCAATCCAAATCACCGTTGAACGCAATGTCGCAAGAACTTACTTCCCCGATGTGGTTCTTTACCATTGTGTTTATGGCAATGTTGTCAAACTGCATCAACTTCTTTCCTACGGGCAATAAATAAAACTCCTTTTGGCCGATGGCGGCTTTGCCGATACAATAGTCCAAAAGCATATTGAACTTCAGATGTCTTTTTTTGCTTGTCCTTACAAGATTGGTTACATCCATCTTTTTGACAAAAATAAGCATCGGATTGGGAGCGTTTTTCCATATTTCGAATTGTTGGCCCCGGCTTGTTTCTTTAGGATTGACTTCTTTCATACTTTTTATTCATTTGGTTCATAAATGTAGCTGCAAAAGTAGAAACAATATCCCGTACAAGATAGAACAAACGAGACTTCTGGGGTGTTCTAAAAATTATGTCGAGTTGATTCTCGTTCTTTTTTAGTGTGTGCTTTTGTAAGTTGAAGAAGGAGCATAGCGGGCTATGTGACTGATGAGACTTGACAAAATGACACCGAAAGGGACGAAAAGCGACCGAAACAGAGAACACCAGAACAGGTAAAAACATAATCCCAGAATTTTCAGAATAACCCATTTATATGGGAATGGTAAACAAGTCGGAATATGGTGTTGCGACTTCAAGCAACGATAAAGGAGTGTATCCACACAACTTCTTGAACTCCCTTATGAGGTGTGACTGGTCGGCATAACCGTTTGTGTATGCCAAATCTGCCTGATTGATTTTGCTCCGTTGATGCTGCATTTGCTTCAAAGCCTTCTGGAAGCGGACGATGCGGGAGTATTCTTTAGGATTCATCCCAACATGCAAACAAAACTCCCGTTCGAATTGTTTCTTGCACAGACAACAAGTGGAAGATAAATCTGTTACAAGAGTCTGTGGAGCAGCACACAATTGCTCTATTGCGGCAGTCATGCGCCTTACCCTGTATGTTGTTTCGTATGGCCTTATTGACAATCGAGACAAAAGCCACCTTTCGACAAAATCGACGCATTGGTTGTTATCCTCGCATTCGAAAACTTGTTTTGCCAATTCGGCTAAATGCTTATCCTCAATGTCGTAACCAGAGACTTCTTTGTTGTAAAAAGATGAGGCTGGGGTGTCCAGAAACATGTTTATCGTATGAGGATAGAATACCACAACAATCATCTCAATGTCATCATCGGCTTGCAGATGTGAGGAG
>JAZRON010000094.1:0-28535 GCA_045648725.1 Faecalimonas sp. | reverse complement strand
AAATATTGGTATCTGGATAATTTACATGCAGATGAATTAAAGGATTACACCATATGGGTGGCCCAGTATAATACAGAGTGCAACTATACAGGAAAGTATGATATGTGGCAGTACACAGACAAGGGAAAGGTACCTGGAATTAAGGGGAACGTAGACCTAAATATCTGCTACAAAGGAAGATAATAACACAATAGGCATACAAAAAAAGGAACCGAAAATCGGTTCCTTTTTTCTAATCTCATTCCATAGTTGCTTTTTATTTAAGATGTTGCGTATAAGTAAAAAGGCACATAAAATTTTGATTAAAGTCTTACTACGTTGATTGCTTGTGGTCCTTTAGCGCCTTCAGTTACTTCATATTCAACTGCTTGGCCTTCTTCTAAAGTTTTGTATCCTTCCATGTTCAAGCCAGTGTAGTGAACGAATACATCATTACCAGCTTCATCAGAAATGAATCCATAACCTTTTTGGTTGTTGAACCACTTTACTGTACCTTTGTTCATGGTTTATCCTCCCAATTTGTATAATGCCGTACTATAAAAAATAATACTTTATCAGACTAGCACAGAAGAGTGTTACTGTCAATGTTTTGCATGAAAAAAATTGAAATTCAACCAAATTGTGGAGTATTGAAAAGCGCCAGAAAGTGTAAGATAATAGAGAACGGAAAAATGTATTATAATTGGAAAAGGGGATTATAAAAAATGGAAAAAATTGATTATATCATAAAGGATGAATTAGGTATTCATGCCAGACCGGCGGGGCTTTTGGTTAAGGAGGCGGGAAAATATCAATCCGTAATTAAAATAAGAAAAGGCGACAAAGAGGCAGACGCAAAACGCATTTTCAGTATTATGGGATTGGGATGTAAATGCGCAGATGAAATAGAAGTTACAGCCGAAGGTCTAGATGAAAAGGAAGCCATTCAAGGGATGGAAGCATTTTTAAAAGAACAATTGTAAGTGTATAGAATTGAGGAATGATATGGAAATAGTAACAGGGAAAAGTGTATTTGGTGGAATCAAAATAGGCAAACTTGCCTTTTTGAAAAATGGACAGCAACAAGTTGAAAGACGGCATGTAATGGACTCAGAAGCAGAAATCACACGTTTTGAGAATGCAAAACTGGAAGCGATAAAGCAACTGCAGAATTTGTATCAGAAAGCACTGAAAGATGTAGGAGAAGAAAATGCCAGTTTGTTTGAAATACATCAGATTATGTTAGAGGATTTGGATTATAACGAATCCATTCTCCACATAATTACAGGCCAGGAGGTAAACGCAGAATATGCTGTCAGTACCACAGCAGACAATTTTGCCAGAATGTTTTCTGCTATGGATGATGCATATATGAGAGGGCGTGCAGCCGACATTGTAGACATTTCAGAACGGTTGGTAAACATTTTATCAGGTGTGAAAGAATCAGGGTTTGCTATGGACGAACCTGTAATCGTGGCAGCAGATGATTTGGTTCCAAGTGAAACGGTACAGTTGGACAAAAAGAAAGTGCTGGGTTTTGTAACTATGTATGGTTCCGTGAATTCTCACACTGCAATTTTGGCCAGAACCATGAACATTCCTGCCATAATTGGCTTGGGGAAGGATTTGAAGCGAGAATATCATGGAACCCTTGCAATTATCGATGGTTTTGAAGGAAAATTGTATATTGATCCAGACGAAAGAACCATGGAGATTATGAAGCAGAAACAGGCAGAAGAACAGGAAAAGAAACGGCTACTGCAAGAACTTAAGGGAAAAGAAACTATTACACCCAGGGGACAAAAGGTGAAATTGTATGCCAACATAGGAAATAGTGGGGACATAGGCACTGTTTTACAAAATGATGCTGAGGGAATCGGCTTGTTTCGAAGTGAATTTTTATATTTGGAGAATGACACCTTTCCTACAGAGGAGCAGCAATTTGCGGTTTACAAACTGGTTGCGGAAACTATGGCCGGGAAGAAAGTGATTATACGAACTTTGGATATTGGAGCAGACAAGCAGGCGGACTATTTTCATCTTGAAAAAGAAGAAAATCCCGCGTTGGGTTATAGAGCCATTCGAATCTGCCTGACACAACCTGAGATTTTCAAGACACAATTGCGGGCAATATTGCGAGCGTCTGCATTTGGTCAGATTGCAGTCATGTTTCCTATGATTATCTCGGTAAGTGAAGTGAAACGAATCAAAGCGATTTTGGAGGAAGTGAAAACTGAACTTCGGGAAGCAGGCGTTCGTTTTCAGGAAGACATGGAGATTGGTATTATGATAGAAACACCGGCAGCCGTTATGGAAAGTGGAAAGCTTGCGAAAGAGGTGGATTTTTTTAGTATAGGGACAAATGATTTGACCCAATACACCTTGGCAATCGATAGGCAGAACCCTAAATTAGATGGGTTCTACGATTCCCATCATCCGGCGGTCCTTGCCATGATTCGCATGGCAACGGAAAATGCCCATGCCGAAGGGAAATGGATTGGAATATGCGGAGAATTGGGAGCTGATTTAGAAATGACAGAAACCTTTCTTGAGATGGGGATTGATGAGTTATCTGTATCACCATCTATGATTCTTCCATTGCGTAAGAAAATTAGAGAGTCAAACTAAAAAATTCAGGGACAGCATTGCTGTCCCTGTTAATTGTTATTTATTCATTCGTTCAAATACCATGTCATATCCATCATTACCATAATTCAAGGAACGATTTACACGGCTGATAGTTGCAGTAGAAGCACCTGTTTTTTCTGCAATCTCCAAATAGGTTCGTTGTTCCCGAAGCATCTTTGCTACTTCAAAACGCTGCGATAATGATAAGAGTTCATTAATCGTGCATATATCTTCAAAAAAAGTATAACATTCTTCTTTATTCTCGAGACACATGATAGCGTCAAACAAGCTGTCGACAGCTTCTGTTCTAATTGTTTTTCCCATGGCGAATCTCCTTTTGGTAAATCATTTTACTTATACATTTTAACACATTAACACTCTAAAGTCTACCTTTATTTATGGTATATCTTTTGTCATATTGCGCACAATATACACTAGCTTTTAAGAAATACTCGGAATAGCAGAAAAGTTTATAAGAAAGAGGAGAATTTTATGAAATCAGATATGAAAAAGATCGACGAGGATAATGAAAAGATTATTGACCGCTATGACTATTTGTCAAATGCAGCATCTGTCCAGGAGGCTACGGGTCTGATTCCTGCCAATCCTTTTCAGGATGTGATGGAAACCTATGAAGATATCTTTCACTATGAGCAGCCAAAGCTAAAAGTGGAGAGAGAATAGAACCTTTTTTGTCCTTCTAACATATGCTAAAGGAAATCATGTATTTGATTAGGAGGAATTATGAAAAAGCGTTTATTCGCAATTTTGGCAGTTGCAATGCTGGCAATTGGTTCATTGTATGGATGTACAACTGCGGAAGAAACAAATGGTGAGACAACAAAAAAAGTGGTATTGAATGAGGTGGCCCATTCCATTTTCTACGCACCAATGTATGTTGCCATTGAGGAAGATTATTTTGCAGAGGAAGGAATCGACGTAGAACTTGTCACCGGTTTTGGTGCCGACAAAACTATGACTGCTGTGCTTTCAGGAGAAGCGGATATCGGCTTCATGGGGTCAGAAGCTTCTATCTACACCTATAACGAAGGTGCCAATGATTATGTAGTAAACTTTGCCCAACTTACACAGCGTGCCGGAAATTTCTTGGTGGCAAGAGAAGAAATGTCTGATTTTGAATGGGAAGATTTAAAAGGAACCTATGTCCTTGGCGGTAGAAAAGGTGGAATGCCACAGATGGTGTTTGAGTACATTTTAAAGGAAAATGGAATCAATCCAAAAGAGGACTTGGAAATCAATCAAAGCATTGATTTTGGCTCTACAGCGGCAGCATTTACCGATAGTGAAGCGGACTTTACAGTTGAATTTGAACCACATGCAACATCTCTGGAGAAGGAAGGAAAGGGTTATGTAGTAGCATCTTTGGGAGAAGATAGTGGATATGTACCATACACAGCTTTTTGTGCAAAACAAAGCTTTATAGATGAAAACAAAGAAGTAATACAAGGCTTTACAAATGCGTTACAAAAAGGTATGAATTATGTAAACACACATACTCCGGAGGAGATTGCAAAGATTATCCAACCACAGTTCAAGGAAACGGATTTAGATACGATTATTACAATTCTTACACGATACTATGAACAGGATACATGGAAAGAGAATTTGGTATTTGAGCAGGAAAGTTTTGAACTGTTGCAAGATATCTTAGAATCTGCCGACGAATTAGAAAAACGAGCACCATATGAGGATTTGGTAACTACGGAATTTGCAAAAAAAGCAGCCAAATAAGTAGTAGGGAGTACTTTATTTTGTACTCCCTACTATTTTTTCTTGTCTTTTTTTTCTTTTTCCGGTGTTTCTTGTGCTTCTAACATCACATCGATGGATTTTTCAATAATCTGCTTTTTGACGTACACATCCAAACTTAACATACAGATAAAAGAGAAAAAATGTAAAAGCTCACGGTCATTTTCATCTATGTCGGAAAATGTTTTTTTCGACATTTCATAAGCATTTTTTATATCCTCTTGAAGCGTGTGTGTTCGTTCTTTTTCGAAAGCGCAAACTTCGTCATAGATACGGGTTATGTTTAATTCACTGTCAGCATGAAAATATTTTTCCGTGATAGGGCTGAGTAGTGTCTCGATGTCGTTGATTGACAGAATGCTTTTAAAATAATAAATAAAAGTAAGTACCATCAAGTGTTCCTTGGAGTATTTCTTCTTTACCGGCGGTGGAAGTAAATCATTCTTCGCATAGTTGTTAATCATGGTTTTGGTAAGAATCTTATCATCAGGATAGCGCTTGGAAGATCCCAGTGCTTTTTCCATAAATGTGGTTACCTGATCCATATATAAATCAATATTTGGAATATCAGCAGATTTTACATAATCAATTCTTGCAATACTAGCCAATATGCTGTTTAATAAATCATCTTTATCTATCGTCATGTTATCACCTCAATACTGCCATTATAAAGTATTTAAAACTACATCTCAAGTGTTTTGTGAAAAACTATTGTTTTCAATAGAATTCCAGATGACAGAGACACTTATTTGTACTATAATTAAAAGCACTGAACGAGGAAAAGGGGCAGTTGTTATGAGTATATATGATACGTTAAATTCAGAGCAGAAAGAAGCTATTCTTCATACAGAAGGACCACTTCTCATTCTCGCAGGGGCAGGCTCAGGAAAAACTAGAGTTTTAACTCACAGAATAGCATACTTGATAGATGAAAAAGGTGTTAACCCGTGGAATATTCTTGCAATTACATTTACCAATAAAGCGGCTGGCGAGATGCGGGATAGAGTGGATAAAATCGTGGGATTCGGTTCAGAGAGCATTTGGGTCAGTACATTTCACTCTACTTGTGTGAGAATTTTAAGACGTTACATTGATAGATTGGGGTACGACACCAATTTTACCATTTACGATACAGATGACCAGAAAACCATGATGAAGGATGTGTGCAAGCTTCTTCAGATTGACACAAAGATTTATAAAGAACGAAATCTTATGGCAGCCATTTCTTCCGCAAAGAACGAATACATCACACCTCAGGAATACGAGTTGAATGCGGCTGGCGATTACCATAAGCAGAAGATTGCCAAAGTGTACTGGGAATATGAAAAACAGATGCGCGCCAACAATGCACTGGATTTTGACGATTTACTGGTAAAAACGGTGCAATTATTGCAGACACAGCCAGACGTTTTGGAGTATTACCAGGAGCGATTCCGATATATTATGGTGGACGAGTATCAGGATACCAATACGGTTCAATTTAAGCTGATTAGCATTTTGGCCCGCAAGTATCAGAATCTGTGTGTGGTAGGAGATGATGATCAGTCCATTTACAAATTCCGTGGCGCAAATATTAAGAATATATTAGATTTTGAAAGTGTATTTAAGGATGCCCATGTAATTAAACTGGAACAGAATTATCGCTCCACAGAGAATATTCTCAATGCGGCAAATGCTGTGATTTCCAATAATTTAGGCCGCAAATCCAAGCGCCTTTGGACAGAAAATGGGGAAGGGGACAAAATACAATTTCAGCAGTTTGAAGATGGATTTGAAGAAGCAAATTTTGTGGCAGATGATATTGCAAAACACATAAAAGAAGGGACGAGGATGTACAAGGATCATGCAGTGCTCTATCGTACCAATGCACAGTCCCGTTTGTTTGAAGAAAAGTTTATTGTGGCCAATATTCCATATAAAGTAGTAGGCGGTGTGAATTTCTATGCCAGACGGGAAATCAAAGATTTGCTTGCCTATTTGAAGACCATTGACAATGGAAGAGATGATTTGGCAGTGCGCCGTATTATTAACGTGCCAAAACGTGGAATTGGTCTGACAACCATTAATCGAGTGCAGGAAAATGCACAGGAACGTGGAGTGGGATTTTATGAAGCTCTTCGCACTGCAGATATGATACCGGGGATTGGAAGAGGAGTTAGTAAACTGGAATCTTTTATGGCCCTGATGGAACATTTTAAAGAAAAAGCAAAGACTTTGTCTATCTCCGATTTGATGCGTCTTGTGATTGATATGACGGGTTACGAAGAAGAACTGAAAGAAGAGGGACAGGAGGAATACGAGAAGCGTAAAGAAAACATCGATGAATTGATGAGTAAAATCGCATCTTTTGAGGAATCCTGTGATGAAGAGCCTACCCTCAGCCAGTTTTTAGAGGAAGTGGCATTGGTGGCTGACATTGACAGTTTGGATGAAAATAGCGATTATGTGGTGCTGATGACTCTTCATAGTGCAAAAGGATTGGAATTTCCGGAAGTGTATCTGACAGGTTTGGAAGACGGAATGTTTCCAAGTTATATGACCATTACTTCCGATGATCCGGCGGAAGTGGAAGAAGAGAGAAGACTCTGTTATGTTGGAATCACTCGGGCACAGGAGAATTTGACGTTGACCTGTGCGAGACGCCGTATGGTTCGCGGGGAGACCCAGTATAATAAGGTATCCAGGTTCCTAAGAGAGGTGCCAGTGGGGCTTTTGGATTCTGTCCGTGTATCTGAGCAGGTGCGTTTTACACCACCGATGCAAGAAGCTTATCGTAAGGCACAGCAAGCATTTGAAGCAAAGCCATTTCAGATGACAGCAGACATTTTTGACAAACCGAAACCGACAAAATCCTTCGGGGTGAATGCATCTGCAACACTTGATTATGAGGTGGGAGACAGAGTGAGAAGCTTGAAATATGGAGAAGGTCTTGTGACAGCCATTACCGAAGGCGGACGAGACTATGAGATTACCGTGGAGTTTGATTCAGGAAGTGTTAGAAAAATGTTTGCAAAATTTGCGCAGCTTCAAAAGGTATAAAAAATAAAAATCTACATATGGTAATATTGCCATGAAAATGGTATACTATGTATATTACTAAGGAGTCTTACTATGAAGCGGAAAGGAAGTGGCTTTATGAACAAAATCGAAGAGATGATTACAGAGACAAAATTATACGAAATGTTACGCAAGAGAGATGAAGATAGGGTAAAGAAGACGATTCTTTGGGTCCTTGCAATTGTAGGCGCGGTCGTTGCCATTGCAGGTATTGCGTATGCAGTATATCGTTTCCTTACACCGGATTATCTGGAAGATTTTGAAGAAGATTTCGATGATGATTTTGAAGATGAATTCTTTGAGGATGAAGAATTGTAAAGGACGTCATTACATGAAAAAGAGTGAAAACTGTCGTACATGTTAACGTGGTTGCGACAGTTTTTTCGTTGTATATTAGATACGGGAGTCAATCCCGCACCAAGACTCGCGAGCGAGTCTTGAATAGGAGGTTTCAGACAGATGAAAAAGGGACAAGTATATGAAGGTTTGATTGAAAAAGTGGAATTTCCCAATAAAGGAATTGTCTCTGTAGAAGGAGAAGAAAAGAAAGTCATTGTGAAAAATGGAATTCCGGGGCAAAAGATACGTTTTGCTGTCAATAAGATGCGAAAAGGGAAGGCAGAAGGGCGTCTTTTAGAGGTTCTTTCTAAATCATCATTGGAACAAAGAGAACCGGTGTGCAGTATTTTCCCAGCATGTGGCGGTTGTATGTATCAAACCATGCCATACGAAATGCAAATGGAAATGAAAGGGCAGCAGGTAAAGGAAATTTTAGATGCCGCGATTGTGGGAGATTATATTTTTGAAGGCGTGAAGGCCAGTCCAAAGGAATTCGGCTATCGCAATAAGATGGAATTTTCTTTTGGAGACGAATATAAAGACGGGCCTCTTTCCTTGGGACTTCATAAAAAAGGAAGTACATATGATGTGCTGACCGCATATGATTGCAAATTGGTGCATGAGGACATGACAAAGATTCTGGCCTGTGTGCTGGAGTATTTCAAAGAAAGAAATGTAAGCTATTATAAAAAGATGCAACACGTAGGCTATCTGCGTCATCTGCTTCTCAGACGAGGGGATGTGACAGGTGAGATTCTTGTAAACTTAGTTACAACCACCCAGGAAGAATATGACTTGCAGCCACTGGTGGATGCATTGCTCGCGTTGGAATTGGAAGGAAAGATTGTAGGAATTCTTCACATTTTAAATGATTCCTTGTCTGATGTGGTGCAGAGTGATGAGACAAAAGTTTTGTATGGACAAGATTTCTTTTATGAGAAACTCTTGGGCATGGAATTTAAGATTACACCATTTTCCTTCTTCCAGCCAAATTCACGTGCTGCAGAAGTTTTATATAGTACTGTAAGAGATTATCTTGGGGACATGAAGGGGAAAACTCTTTATGACTTGTTTAGTGGAACGGGAACTATCGGACAGATATTGTCACCGGTTGCAGAAGAAGTAATCGGTGTAGAAATTGTGGAAGAAGCAGTGAGAGCAGCCAATGAAAATGCGGCACATAATGGAATCGCAAACTGCAGATTCCTTGCGGGAGATGTATTTAAGGTGCTGGATGAGATTGAGGAAAAACCGGATGTAATTGTGCTTGACCCACCGAGAGATGGAATTCATCCTAAAGCCCTTCCGAAGATTTTAGATTATGGGGTAGATACCATTGTGTATATCTCTTGTAAGGTAACCAGCCTCGCCAGAGATTTGGAGATGATGCAGGCCAGAGGTTATCGTGTTGTGAAGGCGGTGGCTGTGGACCAGTTTGTGAATACGGTGCATGTTGAGGTAATAATAAAGATGCAACTTGTGGAAAAAGACAAAAAATAGAGGGTAAAACCACAAGATGTGCGTATATAGGTTCATAAGATATTCAGTCAGAAGGTGTGAAAAATTTTGGGGTTGTAAAGTTGGAAAAATGTGGTAAAATGTAATTGGGTTATCAATGCAAGGATATGATGCGTAAAGTGCGCTTCGTTTTCTTGCATTTTTTTGATTTATTGTGATCAAAATTTGTAATTGTACATGAGAAGTTTGTTATGAAAAGGAAGAAAAGATATTAACGGTTTACGAAAAAAGGAGAAATTACATATGATAGAATGGATAATAAGTAATAAGGAATGGTTGTTTAGTGGATTAGGAATAGCAGTTATTTCAGCAATATTTACGATGGTAAAAATAAACAATTTCAAAAAGCAGGATCATGTTGATGATGTTGGTAGGAACAAGAGTGCTATTGGTGACGGTAATGTTATCGGTGACAAAAATATTATTGGAGATGGTAATGTTGTGCAAATTACGAATCTTCCCCCAAAGAAAAAAGAGTCGGATATCAAGATTGTAGACATTACTGTATATGAAGATAAAGAATTTATTGTTGATATCAAGTTAAGAAATATTGGAGACCAGGTGGCGTATATCAAAGAAATATCATTCAATGTTTTAGATTATTATAATATGGTCAATCCACAAATTACTCACTATCAATTAGTGCAATCTTCTAATACTTATGATGTGATTCTGGAAGAAAGAGAACAACAGATCTTTAAAGTTTCACAGAGCATAGGTGTTAATGAGGTTGACAGATTTCAAGTGAAAATTGCAAGCTCTATAGCGGAAGCTCGTATGGTGACAATCTATTATTTGTCATTATCAATTATTTATGATGAAGATAATAAGGTGGTACAGTCAGAAAAATATATCTGGACTGTTCCTTCCATTACAAAATGGGCGGGATGTTATGTAAGTCATACTAGTATGGAATTAGCTAAGAAAAACTATTTTAAATTAAAAGAATTTAACAGTTATGATGCAATTAAGAGTAAGCATTTTATAGATATCTTAAGTAGTTACGAGAAAAACAAGTCGGATTTTCTGGATTAAAGGATGATGCGTATTTAGATTTAGAAGGTTACAAAGGATGGTGTCAAGAATGGGAAAATGTTCTGAATTTATAAAAAACATATTGCAAACACTAAAAAAGAGATGGTGGTATATCTTTCTACTTATTATTAGTTCAGTTTATGTTTATATCTAGGTATGATATTTGCCAGATGACTGAATTGAATGCACAAAACTTAATATTTATTTTGTGGCTTGTTCTTTTAGGGTTACCCCTCTTTTCAGAGATTGAAATTGGGAATGTCAAGTTAAAGAAGGAAATTGAGCAAACTCGTGCAGAGGTAAAGGAATCTATTGGTGAATTAAAATATCAGATTTTAGATATGAAACTCAGTAATTCCAACTCCAATATGTTGGTTTTTAATAATCCGCCTTTAGCCTCTGAAGATGAATTGTCTCAGATGCAAAAATATGTGGAAAATGATGATGTGGTGAGAACTGAAGCGAAGTTTGATTTCAAAATTTCTGAGGGTAATATTTATTTATTTAAAGTTCGCCTGTCTCTTGAAAAGCAGTTAATAGCATTATGTAGTATTTTTCAGAATCATGAGCGAAGAACGATGTACTCAATGGTGCAATTTTTAGTTGGACATGAAGTAATTGAACGAAGAACGGCCGAACTAATTCGTGAGGTGATTAATATTGCGAATCGTGGTGTTCATGGAGAAATCATTGATGATAATTATTTACAGTTTGTAAGAAAAACCTATCCGATAATTAAATATACTTTGGATAAAGCTCATAACTTTTACTCTGACAAGAGTTATTATAGAGAATGTCCAAGTTGTCATTATCAAGGTCCGCGTGATAGCAGTAATGTTTGTCCAGAGTGCGGATTTATTTTGGGAGATGATTAATAAATAATGCAGAATATGGGAAATAATGATTTATAAAAACAAATAGTAATTTTGTCTCCTTAACACCCCATGCTGAGAAGGCCGCATTGTTGTATAAAATTATGTAAAGTGTTTAATCATGTGCAATTTAAAGTAGTTGAAAAATCGATTTTCCTGAGGTCAGGAAAATCATATATGGCAGTTGCCGAGATAGTCTCGACAACTGCTTTTATATATGAAACACCTTGACACTATTTCGGCATACCGATATAATGAAAGTGGTGATAGAAAATGAATCTTAATATAATTATTAAACAAAATGGAATGACAAAATATAAAGTTGCGAAATTGAGTGGCGTGCCACATGCTACGCTGAATGACTTATGTAGTGGAAAAAGTCGTATCGAAAAGTGCTCTGCTGAAACTTTATATAGAATTGCAAAAATATTAAATGTTTCAATGGAATCGTTGATTGAGACTGTAATTATTGAGAAAGAGGAAATGCAACGTGTTCAGACTGTGCGTGATAGGTCATATGAATATGGCTTGCCAGAATATCTTCAGCATGATCTCGATGCATATAAGGAAGCTTTGCGAAACAATTCTCGGTTACTTGATTGTTTATGGGGAGAATTGTATGGCAGTATTAATATAGCAGAGATTAGTGATGGTACTATAACACCGGAACATGCAGATTATTTGAGAAAAAAATATTTGTGGAGGTGAGATGAGTGATTGATTTTACACAATGCAAAAGAGTAGTTGGAAAAGCTTATAATGGCGCGAATGGGAAAAAGATTGCTATTGAGTATGAGGGTGAACAGTATATGCTCAAATTCCCGCCATCTGCGAAAGAAAAGCCAACTGAATTATCTTATACGAATAGTTGTTTTAGTGAACATATTGCAAGTAGTATTTTTAATATGCTAGGTATACCTGCACAAGAAACAATGCTTGGTACATTTGAAGTGAAAGGTAAAGAAAAAATTGTTTGTGCATGTAAGGATTTTACTACGGATGGAAAAGTCTTATATGATTTTTGTTCCATTAAAAATACGGTAATAGATTCAGAACACAATGGTAGTGGAACAGAGTTATCTGATATTCTAGAAACAATTGAGAAACAACAGTTTGTAGAACCAACATTACTTTTAGAACATTTTTGGAATGTGTTTGTAGTGGATGCTTTTCTTGGAAATTTTGATAGACATAACGGGAATTGGGGATTTATATTTAATTCAATTTCGCAGACATCGGAATTAGCACCGATATATGATTGTGGCAGTTGTTTACTACCACAGGCAGATGAAAAAATAATGCAACGAGTATTGAAAGATGAGGATGAATTAAATTCGAGAGTATATCAATTTCCAACATCCGTCATTAAGCAAAATGCAAGAAAAATTAATTATTATGATTTCTTTATGGCGGCAGAAAATAGCGAGTGCAATGAAGCAATAGTTAGAATGGCTCAAAAAATCAATATGGATGAAATAAATGATTTTATCGATAAAGTACCTTATATTTCTGAATTACAAAAAGAATTCTATAAAAGGTATATTAGTGCAAGATATGAGAAGATTATTTTGCCTGCGTATGGATTGGCAATGAGAAGGTGTGAACAGGAAGAACACAGTCAAAGTGCAATGCATCTTTTTTGAGACTTCAACACATGTGGAGATGGTGGCTTTGTTAAAGAGAGAAGGAATTATATGCAAAAATCAATAGATAAATTTATTTTCCGCAACATTCAATCAAATGAAACAGACCAGGCGGTTGTGATCGAGCAGATATGCTTTCCACCTAATGAAGCGTGTTCTGAGGAACATAAGAGAGAAAGGATTGGGATGGCACCAGAACAGTTCCTTGTTGCAGTGGACCAAGAGACGGGAAGAATCGCAGGATTCTTAAATGGATTAGCAACCGATGAGATGGTGTTTCGGGATGAGTTTTTTACAGACGCCAAGTTACACCATTCTGACGGTGCGAACATTATGTTGTTAGGACTGGATGTGCTTCCGGAATATCGCAGACAGGGACTTGCGACGGAACTTGTGCGACGGTATGTAGAGCGAGAGAAAGCAAATCAGCGTAGGGCTTTGATCTTAACATGCCTGCAGTCCAAGGTTGCCATGTATGAGAAGATGGGATTTCATGATGATGGCATAGCAAATTCCACTTGGGGTGGCGAAGAGTGGCATGAGATGAGTTATATTATAATGTGAGACTTTGATTTACCGAAGGGGAAGATAAAATGGACCAAGAAAAACAAGGCTGCAATATATGTCCTAGAGAATGCAATGTAGATAGAAAAAATGGTCAAAAAGGTGTCTGTGGCGTAACCGGTACAGGAATTTTAGGAGCAAGAGCGTCCCTTCATATGTGGGAAGAACCATGTATTTCAGGGAAATGTGGTTCTGGGGCTGTCTTTTTTAGCGGATGCCCCCTTCGCTGTGTGTATTGTCAAAATTATGAAATTGCCCGAGCAGAGAGAGGAACTGAAATTACAGCAGACAGATTGGCTGAAATCTTCTTGGAATTACAGGCGCAGAGAGCAGCCAATATTAATCTGGTAACCCCGACACACTATACATTAGAAATTATGGATGCGATTTGCATGGCACGATTAAAAGGACTTAAGATTCCTGTGGTGTATAATTGCAGTGGATATGAAAAAGTAGAAACTTTAAAACTGTTGGAAGGTTTTGTGGATGTTTACCTTGTAGATTACAAGTATGAAGATTCCATACTTGCCATGCGTTATTCCGCTGCACCAGATTACCCGACAGTGGTGAAGGATGCACTAGGCGAGATGGTACGCCAATGCCCCTCGGCAGAATTCAATGAAGAAGGTATGATGCAAAGAGGTGTGATTGTGCGCCATTTACTTTTACCAGGGTGTTTGAAGAATGCCAAAACAGTAGTAAAATATGTTTATGAAACTTATGGGGATACCGTTTATCTGAGTTTAATGAATCAATATACACCCCTTCCCCATGTTGCAAAATGGACAGAACTAAACTGCGGTGTAACGGAGAAGGAATATGACGAGCTTGTTGATTATGCTATAGAGCTTGGTGTAGAGAATGGATTTGTGCAAGAAGGCGAAACGGCCGAAGAAAGCTTTATACCAGAGTTTGATAATGAAGGGTGGCATTACTTGTAGCGATACAGGTAATGCTCTTTTTTTAGGAAACTACCAGAAATAGGAAGCCTCCAATCCATTGACATTTTATCTATGTTATTTTTGACGGGTGCGGTTAGCCTAAACTAACTATAAAATATCAGAAAGGAGAATCGCTATGCCATATGTATGGATTAATCCAGTGACAGAGAGTATGTATGAACCGGATGTTCTGAATGCATTTCTAGAAAAACATGGTTACAAGCGTTTCAAAGTCACAGGGGATTGGCTTACCATTGTATGATTTTTCTACAGAGATTACTGAGGCAGATAAAAAGGGATTCCAAAGAACCGCTGATTTTATGTTTGAGTCGGGAATTATTGAAAACGAGTTGGATGTGAATAAGTTGTTTTAGTATTGAAGAAGGAGAGAGAAGCAGAAGGTAAATCAAATGGACACCGCTGCTTCTTTTTTAGAATATAAATTTTATTTGGACTTATCCATATCTGTTGTTATAATGGAAAAGAGATAGGAAGGTGAATTAGAGTGATAAAAAATATTGTATTTGATGTAGGAAAGGTATTGGTTACATTTCAGCCATATGAATATCTTGAAAAACTGGGATATGATGAAAAAACCAAAAGGGCTGTGGAGAAAGCTGTATTCGAGGATGCACTTTGGAATGAAAATGACAGAGGAATTCTGACATATGAGGAATTACTAAGCGGTTTTTTAGCAAATGCACCGGAATATGAAACACAGATTCGAGAGGCCTTTGAAAAGGTAGGAGATGCCATAGAACTTTTACCTCATACAATGGATTGGGTATGTAATTTGAAGAAAAGGGGATATCGCTTATATGTGCTCTCCAATTATGGTGCGTACACCTATGAGCAGACAAAACATAAACTGGAATTTTTGTCGTATATGGATGGTACAGTTTTTTCTTACGAATATAAGGTGATTAAACCAGAAAAAGAAATCTATGAGTTGCTATTGAACAAGTTTGTTTTGCGGGCAGAGGAAACCGTATTTATCGACGATCGGCTGGAAAATGTGGAAGCGGCAAAGTCGTTGGGATTTAAGGGAATTCATTTTCGAAATATTGAGCAGGTAAAAGCCCAATTGGAGGAAATGTTATGAATCAAAATATGGGAACCGAAAATGTAAAGAAGTTACTAGCACAGCTTGCAATTCCTGCAATTGTCGCACAGGTAATTAATTTGCTCTATAACGTTGTGGACAGAATATATATTGGACACATTCCAGATGTTGGGGCATCAGCACTAACAGGAGTGGGTCTATTTATGCCCATATTAATGCTGATAAATGCATTTGCGATGCTGGCAGGCTCTGGCGGAGCACCGCGGGCTGCAATTGCTATGGGACGAAAGGATAATGATACTGCGGAAAAGATAGTGGGGAACTGTTTTTCCTTGTTGCTTGGGTTTGCGATTATATTAACCATAGTGTTTTATGTGAGTGCACCTACCTTGTTAACGCTCTTTGGAGCCAGTGAAATTACACTTCCGTATGCAGTTGACTATGCACGAATTTATATACTGGGAAGTGTGTTTGTATTAATTGTAATGGGGATGAATCCGTTTATAACGACACAGGGATTTGCAAAAATCAGCATGCTGACAACGGTAATAGGAGCGGTAATTAATATTGTTCTTGACCCGATTTTTATTTTTGTTTTAGATATGGGGGTAAGAGGTGCAGCTCTTGCAACTGTTTTAAGTCAGGCCGTGGGTGCAGTCTGGATTTTACGTTTTTTGTCGGGAAAGAAGACTATTCTTCGTCTGAAAAAAGAAGATATGAAACTGACACCGAGTATTATCTTACCATGCTTAGGGCTGGGGATTTCAACATTTGTGATGCTTTCTACAGAGAGCCTGTTGTCAATTAGCTTTACTTCTAGTTTGTCAAAGTATGGCGGGGATATTGCAGTTGGAGCCATGACAATTATTACAAGTGTCAGCCAGTTAGTTACCATGCCGCTTCAGGGAATTTGTCAAGGGGGACAACCGATTATCAGTTATAATTATGGAGCAAATAACAGGGAACGGGTCAAAGAAGCATTTTTTACACAATTTGGAGCATGCGTTATTTATACGTCCATATTTTGGGCGGCACTTATGTTTGTGCCACAGATTTTTGCTGGTATGTTTACCAATGATTCCGCGCTGATAGAGTACACGACCTGGGCACTGCGAATTTATATGGCAGGAATCTTTTCTATCGGATTTCAGATTAGTTGTCAGCAGAGTTTCATGGCATTGGGGCAGGCAAAGGTGAGTTTGCTTCTAGCATGTTTACGTAAGATTATATTGTTGATTCCGCTGATATTTATTTTACCAATATTCTTTGAAAACAAAGTATTCGCAGTATTCTTGGCAGAGCCGGTCAGTGATATCGTTGCGGCAGCAGTTACTACAATTACATTCTTAACTCAGTTTAATCGAATATTGAAAAAAAACCAAGGTAATTGACTTGCGAGCACAAGAAGTGTATTCTAAAAATATCTTATAGAAGAAGAGGTGATCCGAATGAAACTGGAAGTAAACAACCTCAAAAAGTCTTTTGGGGAAGCAGAAGTACTTCACGGTGTGTCGTTTTCTGTAGAGAGTGGAAGTGCACTCGGACTTTTGGGACGAAATGGAGCAGGAAAGACAACAACAATTCGTATTTTAATGGACGTATTTAAAGGAAATGACGGAACAATTACCATAGATGGAAAGCCATTTGTTCCGAAAGAATACCAGATAGGTTACTTGCCGGAAGAGCGCGGTTTATATCCAAAGAAAATGATTGGCGAGCAGCTCATTTATCTTGCAATGCTCAGAGGTTTAAGTGCAAAAAATGCAAAAGAGCAGATGAAAAAATGGCTGGAACGCATGGGTGTTTCCGAGTATGAAAATCGAAAACTGGAGACTTTGTCAAAGGGAAACCAGCAGAAGGTTCAACTTGCCCAGACACTGCTTTGTGATCCGGATATAGTGATATTAGATGAGCCATTTTCAGGCTTAGACCCTGTGAATGCACAGATTTTGAAAGATGTAATTAAAGAACAGATTCAAGCAGGAAAGCTTGTAATTTTTTCGAGTCATCAAATGAGCTATGTAGAAGAATTCTGTGACGAGATTGCAATTTTAAATCATGGAGATGTTGTTTTAGCAGGCAACTTACGTGAAATTAAGCGTGATTTTGGGCGAGACAGATTGGTTGTTTCAAGCTTGTCTGAGACACCGAAAGAGTTGGCAGAAAAGTTAAGAGCAGGATTTTCTGATTTGCTCGAGGTGGAAAAAGTACAAAAGGAAAAAGTGATTATTCGTAAAAAGGAAGAACCAAACAAGCCACTTATTTTAAAACGACTTTTGGAGCAGGGCATTGACCTTGAGTTCTTTGGACTTTATGAGCCGTCCTTAAATGACATCTTTGTGGAAAAGGCAGGTGACGAGTAATGAAACAGTTTTTGATTGTACTTAAGTTTGAGTTAAATAATTATTTTAAAAACAAGAGTTTTGTGATTACCACATTGCTGTTGGCGTTGGTCATCGCTGCTGTCGTGATAGTTCCAACATTTATCCCGGGTCTTTTAGAGGATGAATCTAAAGAGGCAGAGCCGGAAAGTTCAGAGGAAATTGTGATAGACGTAGAAGTAGATGAGGAAGATGCAGAAGCAGTTTATGGCATATGCGTGAAAGAAGAAGCGTCGGATGTGAATTTAGACATGATTTTTGCGGCGATTTCGGCAGACTGGAAGACTTACGACTCAGAAGCAGAGGTGAAAAAGGCTGTGGAAGCGGGAGATATAGAAGCAGGTTTTGTTATGGAAAGTCCGACCGATATTACATATGTAGTAAATGACCTCTCTATGTATGACTATCTGGGTGACATGTTTAGTCAGACATTGTCGGAATGTTACAAGAGTCAATATCTCATGGAGAAAGGATTGACAGCCGAAGAAATCGCAGAATCAGAGAACTTCTATGTTAATGTGGAAGAAGAGGTTCTGGGAAAAGACAGTGGAAAGAATTATTGGTATACCTATGTACTGGTGTTTGTAGTGTACTTCCTTATTATTTTCTATGGACAGATGATTGCAACCTCTGTTACAACAGAAAAGAGCAACCGGGCGATTGAAATTTTGGTTACAAGTGTAAGTTCTAATAGTCTGATTTGCGGAAAGGTTCTGGCTGGAGCGATTGCAGGTGTATTGCAGGCAGGAATCATTCTTGGAAGTGGGTTTGTCTCTTATGGATTTGTGAAAGAAGCTTGGGGCGGACTGCTGGATTTTTTGTTTGATATTCCTACAAATGTGTTAGTTATCTATGCAGTGTTTGCAGTGCTTAGTTATCTTTTATATGCATTCATTTTTGGAATGCTGGGAGCATTGGTGTCAAAGACAGAGGATATCAGTAAGAGTTCATCACCAGTTCTGATGATTTACATTGTATCCTTCTTTATTGCAATATTTGGTATGACAAGCGATAGCAACAGCATCGTTATGAAAGTTGCTTCATACATTCCATTTACATCTGGAAATGCAATGTTTGTCCGAACTGCAATGGGAAGTGTGGCAGTTTGGGAAGTAATCATATCGGCAGTTCTATTGGCAGTAAGCTGTGTGATAGCAGGTGTGCTTGCAGCAAAGATTTTCCGTTTCGGAACGCTGCATTATGGAAATCCGATTAAGTTTAAGAATGCATTGAAAAAAATGAAAGAATAGATTTTGCAAAAAAATACGGACAATTTGCAGCTTATAGCGGCATCTTGTTCGTATTTTTTATAAGCACATACTCCATAAATTGCAGTAGCGCTGTTTCATATTGTTTTGGTCCTTCCACATAGCAAAGTCCATGTCCGGCGCCTGATACAATTTCAAGTCTTACCATCTCGGAACAACTCTCTTTTAAGCGTTTACTCATATCACAAGGAACAAAGAGATCGTTGTCGCCATGGAAAATCAGGATTGGCAGCTTGGAATCTGCCACGGCACGTATTGGGTCCCATTCTTCCAAGTCAAAATGTCCGAAAATCCGTGCTCCTAATTTCACAAATGGATAAACTAGTTTTGCCGGAAATTTCATATCTCTTTCACATACCAAGCTGATAATCTCCTTCGGAGAAGAATATGGACAATCGGCTACAATGCCCACTACATTTTCAGGGAGTTTTGAATTTGCAGTCATAAGTACTGTAGATGCTCCCATGGAAAGACCGGATAGGATAATCTTTGTATCCGTGCCAAATCGTTGATTGACATAATTAATCCAGCTAATACAATCTTTTTTTTCTTCAATTCCGAAAGAAATGGTGTTGCCCTCACTTTTTCCATGAGAACGCTGATCTACTACGATAGCATTGCAACCGCATTTTCTGGCAAATTTGATGCCGCCGCAAAAGTCTAGGTAAGCGCTGCTTCGGTAA
The DNA here is from genome assembly GCA_045648725.1 of Faecalimonas sp. GTDB lineage: Bacteria > Bacillota > Clostridia > Lachnospirales > Lachnospiraceae > Faecalimonas. The sequence goes on along the minus strand of JAZRON010000094.1, from coordinate 8,794 downwards.
CCATGGAACATGATTTGCACAGGAGCGTTATCAAGGGTGTGATAGTAGCGTCCATACAGTTTTTTGCCATCGTATGATTGGATAAAAATATCCTCATGCGGTAATTCCAATATTTCTTCAATCCAGCCTTTGATGTTGTCTAATTTTGGTTCGTATTGTTCTCCTTCAGGAAGCTTATATAACACTTTCGAGTCACGTGACGGTGAGTAGAAACAGATACGGTATGCGTAGTAGGAGCTTGCTAACGATATAATTATAACTAAAAAAATTAGAATCAATATTGTCATAGTTTACATGTCCTCCTCGAAATATGGTAGCATAATTAAAAAAGAGAGTAAAGAAGAGAAAAAAGAAAGTATTAAATTTGGATTTGGAGAGATGTTTTTTCATTTCCCCCAACGTTTGGGCGAGAGTGTAGAAAAATAACAACTTACACAAATTATTATTTTTGGACATACCGCAGGTAAATTTAATATATTATGTCCCAAACACACTCAAAGGCTCCTCATAGACGCTAATATTTCATACTAATCTGACTAATTTGGACATTAGAACACATATATTTGACATTGATATCTAAATAGATGTTAAGGTTGGACATTTGACAAGCATTTATATTTCAAATTGTCCAAACTGGCAATTTTTTATATGTAAAGACATGAAAAATCCATCAAATTCAAAATTATTTGGATATTAGATAGATAAATTATTCTTTTAATGTCCAAAATTACTTTCTGTTTACCACCTTTCGAGAAAGGCAAATCTTATTTCAATACGTGTTCGATATGCAAATCCAAATTTGCAATAAAAAAGGACTTGTATACTAAATATACAAAGTCCTCTAAAGTATTCCTTATTCTGCTTTATAAACAATCTTGCCATCACAAATTGTATAGTGAATCTTACCAAAAAGTTTTGCGCCTAGGAAAGGTGAGTTTGCAGATTTGGAAACAAATCCATTTACAATCCATTCTTCATCTGGATTAAAAATGACAAAGTCAGCCGGTGCATTCACTTCAATACTTCCACCAGGAAGTTTGTAGAGGGAGGCAGGATTGCAAGTCATTTTTCCAAGCAATTCCATTAGGGTTAAATGTCCCGGTTTTACAAGGGAAGTAATTCCAAGTCCGAGTGAAGTTTCAAGACCTATAATACCGCTTGGTGCTTTCCACATAGGCTCGATCGTCTTTTCCTCTGCACTGTGTGGTGCGTGGTCTGTAGCGATCAAATCAATAGTTCCATCTTTTAGTCCCTCAATAATCGCAAGTCGATCTGCTTCTGTGCGAAGGGGTGGGTTCATCTTAGCCAGACTGCCAAACTCAATCACAGCATCATCTGTCAACGTAAAATGATGTGGAGTGGCTTCAGCATGTATATCAGCTCCAAGTGTTTTTGCGTTGCGTACCAAAGCAACAGAATTTCCTGAGCTAATATGCTGGATTACCGTTTTTGCACCAGAATGAAGTGCCAGCATACAATCTCTGGAAACCATCACATCTTCTGCAAGAGCAGAAGAACCACCGATTCCAAGATGCTCTGACGCAACGCCGTGGTTGATTCCATTTTCAGAAATAAATGCAGGGTTTTCTTCATGAAGGCTGATAGGCATGTCCAGTTTGGCTGCTTCTAACATGGCTTGATAGCAAAGAGCCTCGTCCATAATTGGAATACCATCGTCAGTAAAGCCGCAGGAACCTGCATTTTTTAGTGCCTCCAAATCATTCATCTCTTTTCCACCTAATCCTTTTGTAATAGAGGTGGTTTGGTAAATTCGGATATCTTCCTCCTTGGCTCGTTTTAAGATATCAACCAATGTTTCTATGTTGTCAACAACAGGCTTAGTATTTGCCATACAGATAACAGAGGTAAATCCGCCCTTTGCAGCTGCCAAGGAGCCTGTGTGTAAATCTTCTTTATAAGTAAATCCAGGGTCACGGAAATGAATGTGGGTGTCTATAAGACCAGGGGCAATTGTAAGCCCACTGATATCCAAGACTTCTTCCCCTTTGTTGGCTGTCAACTGTCCGATTTCACAAATAACGCCATTTTCCACGCGAATATCTGCCTGTTCTTCTGTATTTGTACTAGGGTTTATTAAAAATCCGTTTCTGATTAGCATAATTTTTACTCCTGCATTGTTTTATGATTATTTTTCTTATTTTAACATAGGAATAAAAAAGTGTCTACCAACCAAGTGTAAAATGGATTATAATGAATATATCTTGTGAGAGGTGAAAAAGATGTATTTAGTATCTATTTATTTTGATGATAAAACAAATAAAATCATTCAAAACTATATTAACCATGTAGCAGAGAAGACGGGTAATACATTTATGATAGATGGGAATGTGCCGCCACATATTACAATTTCAGCATTCGAGACAAAGCAGGAACAAAAAGTGATTGAGATGCTGGAGAAGGCAACAACCGAAATGAAAAGTGGACAGCTTCAGTGGGTTTCGATAGGTGAGTTCTTGCCATATGTGCTATATTTGTCTCCGGTTTTGAATGAATATCTACATTCTCTTTCGCAAATCGTATATAACAGTGTTGAAGGTATAGAGGAAACTAGAGTTAGTCCATATTATCGTCCGTTTCAATGGCAACCCCACACTACAATAGGTAAAAAATTATCGAAGGAAGAAATGAAGTTGGCATTTGATGTTATGCAACATGATTTTGCAGTGTTTGGCGGAAGCGTAACGAGGATTGGTTTGGCGAAAACGAATCCTTATGAGGATATTGTCAGTTGGGAACTGGAAGAATAAATATTTTTGTAAAAACTTTCTAAAGTTTTCTCTGTGAAATTGACTAAAAAAATAGGAAGTGTTACACTTATAAAGATGCAATAGCAGATAAGCAAAAGATTACATTTAATAAAGGAGGACACCATGAGTGTAAAAATACTATCCGACAGCACTTGTGATTTGTCGAAAGAATTAATAGAAAAATATAACATAGAGATTTTGCCATTACATATTGTATTAGGCGAAGCAGAATACAAAGACGGAGAAGAGATCAGTCCTGATGAGATTTACGAGTGGGCAGATGCCAATAAAACTACACCGAAGACTTCGGCTCTTGCAATTACAGATGTGATGGATGCATATGAGAAGTGGTTAAAAGAATATGATGAGATTGTGATTTTCTCCATTTCAGGGAAGATGTCAACTACAGTTAATGTAATGCGTATGGCAGCGGATGAATTGGAAGTGGAAGACCGCGTGTTTGTAGTTGATTCGGAAAACTTATCCACAGGAAATGGTCTTTTGGTAATCGAAGCAGCTATTATGGCTCAGGAAGGAAAGAGTGCCAAGGAGATTGAGGAATGTGTAACTGGATTAAAGCATCAAGTGAAAGCAAGTTTTGTGGTAGATACCTTGACTTACTTACATAGAGGTGGAAGATGTAGCGGAGTGGCTGCACTGGCAGGAAGTGCTTTGAAACTTCATCCAAAGATTGTGGTAGAAGATGGTGGCATGAAGCCGGATAAAAAGTATCGTGGAAAAATGAAAAAAGTAATTTTGGATTACGCGAAAGAGATGGAAGAAAAACTTTTGGGAGCCAAGAAGGACAGAGTGTTCATTACACATTCCGGTTGTGAAGCAGAGGTTCTTGAAAGTGTGGAAGAATATTTGAAAGGTTTGAATTATTTTGATGAGATACTCGTTACAAGAGCTGGTGGTGTAATTTCAAGCCACTGTGGTCCTGGTACGTTGGGTGTCTTGTATATAGAAAATTAGAGATTGAAAGGGTGAAGCAGTTATGTTGAGGACTTTGCTAAAGGAAGTAAAGGAATACAAAAAAGCATCGATTGCTACCCCTTTTTTTATGATTTTAGAAGTTGCAATGGAGATGATGATTCCACTCCTCATGGCTTCTATCATAGATAAAGGTGTAGAATCGGGCGACATGAATCATATATATAAGACGGGAGCAGTCATGATTGTTGCCGCTACAATAGGACTTTTGGCAGGTATGGCAGGAGGGCGTTTTGGAGCAAAAGCGTCTACCGGATTTGCAAGAAACTTAAGAGAAGCTGTCTTTAATCATATTCAGACTTTTTCATTTGCAAATATTGATAAATTCAGCACAGCCGGCTTGGTGACACGTATGACAACGGATATTACCAATATTCAACATTCTTATCAGATGATGCTGCGTATGTTTGTGAGGTCTCCAATCAGCCTTATATGTGCTATGGCTATGTCCTTTTATATTAGTCCAAGACTTGCAACAGTTTATTTGATTGCAGTTATTTTCCTTGGCATTGTGCTGTTCTTTATTATGAAAGGTGCGACCAAGTATTTTTCACAGGCATTTCCAAAATATGACGAGATGAACGCAGCAGTGCAGGAAAATGTCTCAGCTATCCGTGTGGTAAAAGCATACGTCCGTGAGGAAGAGGAGACTTCAAAATTCAAAAAAACCAGTGAAAACATCTATAAGATTTTCTGCAAGGCAGAATCTATTATTGTGTATAATGCTCCGATTATGCAGTTGACTGTATACAGCTGTATCCTTTTAATTAGCTGGCTTGGAGCAAAAATGATTGTGGGAAGTACACTTTCTACAGGAAATCTTATGAGTTTACTTGCCTATTGCATGAATATCCTTATGAATCTCATGATGCTCTCTATGTTCTTTGTGATGATTACTATGAGTATGGCTGCTATAAAACGTGTTGCAGAAGTATTGAATGAAGAAAGTGATATTAACAATCCAGAGCACCCGATTTATGAAGTGCCAAATGGAAGTGTGGATTTCAATCATGTGAATTTTGCTTACAAAAAAGACTCAGAAGAGTTTGTGTTAAAAGACATCGATTTGCATATCAAATCGGGGGAAACCATCGGTGTTATGGGTGGAACAGGAAGTGCGAAGACCAGTCTTGTGAATTTAATCAGTCGTCTCTATGATGCGACGGAGGGAGAAGTCTGTGTTGGTGGCATTAACGTAAAAGACTATGATATGGAAGCTCTCCGTAATCAAGTGTCAGTGGTGCTTCAGAACAATGTACTTTTCTCAGGAACAATTTTAGAAAACTTGCGTTGGGGAAATAAAGATGCCACTTACGAGGAGTGTGTAAGGGTATGTGAACTTGCTTGTGCGGATGAGTTTATTCAGAGATTTCCGGACAAATATGACACTCATATTGAGCAGGGTGGCACCAATGTGTCCGGCGGACAAAAACAGAGGCTTTGTATTGCACGTGCCTTACTTAAAAATCCAAAGATTTTGATTTTGGATGACAGCACTAGTGCGGTAGATACGGCTACGGATGCAAAGATTCGAAAAGCATTTGCAAAGGAGATTCCGGATACAACCAAGTTCATCATTGCACAACGTATTTCTAGTGTGCAACACGCGGACCGAATCATTGTAATGGAAGACGGCCAGATAAATGGATTTGGCACTCATGAAGAATTACTTTTAAACAATGGAATTTATCGAGAAGTCTACGAGTCCCAGACACAGGGCGGTGGGGACTTTGATGAAAAGGCAGGTGAATAGATATGGCAGGACCAGTACATGGACCGGCACACGGACCGGGTAGCAGACCTCCGAGAGGAGTCAAGATGAAACCACAGATTGAGAATCCGGGGCAAGTATTTAAACGTTTGATGTCATATGTATTCCAAAAATATAAATGGCATTACATTTTTGTAATTGTACTTATTTGTGTAGGGGTATTGGCCAGTGTGCAGGGAACGTTGTTCCAAAAGAGTCTGATTGATGATTATATTAAACCAATGCTTCTTACAGATAAGCCGGATTTCAGTCCGCTGTTAGAGGCAATGGCAAGAGTAGCCGGATTCTATTTAATTGGAGTTGTAGCTGTATTTACTCAGAATCGTATTATGGTAAATGTAACACAAGGTGTTCTCAGGGATATGCGAAATGATGTATTTACACATATGGAAAAACTTCCAGTAAAATATTTTGATACCCATTCTCATGGAGACATTATGTCTGTGTATACCAACGACATTGATACCCTTCGTCAGGTGGTGAGCCAAAGTATTCCACAACTTGTGAATAGCAGTGTGACCATTATAAGTGTATTGGCAAGTATGATTTATCTAAGTATACCACTTACGCTGGTGACGCTTCTAATGGTTTGTGTAATGCTCTTTGCAACGAAAGTAGCAGCAGGAAACAGTGGAAAATATTTTGTGGAGCAACAGAAGAATCTTGGCGGAGTCAATGGATTTATCGAAGAGATGGTAAGTGGGCAGAAGGTGGTAAAGGTTTTCTGTCACGAAGAAGAAAATAAGAAAAAATTCAAAGAGCTCAACGACACACTTTGTGTCAGTGCAGATAAAGCCAACACCTTTGCAAACTTTTTGGGTCCGATTAATGCCCAACTGGGAAATATCAGTTATGTAGTTTGCGCAATTGTGGGTGGTCTTTTGGCACTTGGAAATGTAGGAGGCTTCACACTTGGAAGTCTTGCAAGTTTCCTAACCTTTAACAAAAGTTTTAGTATGCCAATTAATCAGTTGAGTCAGCAGATGAATGCAGTTGTTATGGCACTTGCAGGTGCGGATCGTATTTTCAAACTTCTAGATGAAGAGGTGGAAGTCGACAACGGTTATGTCACTCTCGTAAATGCAAAAGAAGTAGATGGCAAGTTAACGGAGTGTGAAGAGAGAACAGGACGCTGGGCATGGAAACATATCCATCAGGCGGATGGCAGTGTAGACTATGTGGAAGTCAAAGGTGATGTGGTGTTTGATGGTGTTGATTTTGGATATACTGATGAGAAGATGGTACTCCATGACATCAAAATGTATGCCACACCGGGACAGAAAATCGCCTTCGTTGGCTCCACCGGTGCAGGGAAGACTACAATTACAAACCTGATTAATCGTTTTTATGACATTCAAGACGGAAAGATTCGATACGATGGAATCAACATAAATAAGATTAAAAAGGATGACCTGAGACGCTCCCTTGGAATCGTACTTCAGGATACTCATCTGTTTACGGGAACAGTAAAAGAAAACATTCGTTATGGGAAGTTAGATGCCACTGATGAAGAGGTAATTGCAGCAGCAAAACTTGCAAATGCAGATGGATTTATCCGCCGACTTCCACAAGGGTATGATACCATGCTGAAGGGCGACGGGTCGAACCTTAGTCAAGGACAAAGGCAGCTTCTTGCAATTGCGCGTGCAGCCATTGCAGACCCTCCGGTGCTGATTTTGGATGAGGCTACAAGTTCCATTGATACTAGGACGGAACGTATTGTTCAGGATGGTATGGATAAACTGATGCATGGAAGAACGACCTTTGTCATTGCACACAGACTTTCTACAGTACGAAATTCAGACTGTATTATGGTTTTAGAGCAAGGCAGAATCATTGAACGTGGAACACACGAACAGTTGATTGAAGAAAAGGGAAAATATTATCAATTGTATACAGGAAATGCAATTGGAGAGGAGTAACCCATGTTCACAATCGGTGCACATATGTCTGTCGCAAAAGGTTTAGACAAAGCGGCAGAAGACGTGGTAAAAATAAATGCAAACACAATGCAGTTTTTTAGCCGAAACCCTAGAGGGTCCAGTTATAAGAACTATTCAGATAAAGAAATTGAAAAGTTTCAAAACATAAGAAAAGAGCATTATTTTGGCCCACTTCTTGCCCATGCACCTTACACTTTGAACTTGGCAAGTGCACAAGAGAAAGTGTATGATTTTGCTTGTATGGTGATGCGAGAGGATATTGCCAGAATGGATGAGCTGGGAATTGAATATATGGTATTCCATCCGGGAAGTCATACGGGAATTGGTACAAAAGCAGGTATTCAAAATATTATAAATGGTTTGAATCAGGCTATAACAGGAAATGAAAACATCATTGTGTTGTTGGAAACCATGTCGGGAAAAGGTTCAGAAATAGGAGTAACCTTTGAGGAGTTGAAAGCCATTCGAGACGGAGTTATCTATCCGGATAGAATCGGTGTGTGTCTGGATACTTGTCATGTCTTTTCGGCAGGCTACGATATTGTAAATGATTTAGACGGAGTATTGGAAGAATTCGATTGCGTTTTGGGTTTAGATTTGTTAAAAGCGATTCACATGAATGACAGTATGATGCCTTTTGGTGCACATAAGGACCGTCATGCCACCATTGGGGATGGAGAGATAGGCATGGAAGCCTTGTTAAATGTGATGAGACATCCAAAATTACAAGGGATACCTATTTATCTGGAGACGCCTCTGGAAGATGAAGGACACAAAGAAGAAATAGCAATGATTAAGGAGAAACTTTAATGGAATACAGAATCCCACATTATTTTAATGAGTTTAGATGTGTGGCAGCAGAATGTGAAGATACGTGTTGTGCCGGATGGGCAATCATGATTGATGAAGATACACTGGAGAAGTACAGGAGTTTAGAAGGAACATTTGGAAATCGTCTGCGTAATTCTATAGATTGGAAAGAAGGATGCTTTTTGCAATACGATAAACGCTGTGCATTTTTAAATGAAGATAACCTTTGTGACCTGCACATGGAAGCGGGAGAGCATATGCTATGTAACACCTGCAGAGATTATCCGAGACATAAAGAAGAATACGAAGGCTTGAGAGAAGGTTCCCTTTCGTTATCTTGTATTGAGGCGGCAAAAATTATTTTGGGCTGCAGTGAGCCGGTTCAGTTTATTACCTTTGAGGATGAGGAAGAAGATGAAGAATTCGAAGACTATGATTATCTTCTTTTTACCAAACTTATGGATGCTCGAGAGAAAATGATTCAGATGCTCCAAAATCGTGATGTGGAT